>CAYULZ010000049.1:0-11046 GCA_964445865.1 uncultured Lachnospiraceae bacterium
TCACACCGTCGTTGGTGATCGGGGGAGAGCCGAACTTTCTGTCGAGAACGACGTTGCGACCCTTCGGGCCAAGCGTGATTTTTACGGTGTTGGCGAGCTTGTCAACACCTCTGCAAAGCGCGTTGCGCGCTTCGATTCCATAAAGAATTTCTTTTGCCATAATGTTATGTTCCTTTCTGAATTAGGGGTAATTATTCTACAATTGCGAGAATATCGCTCTGACGAACGATGTTGTATTCTACACCGTCGGCCTTAACCTCGGTGCCTGCGTACTTGGACGTGATGACCTTGTCACCGACCTTAACCGTCATAATAACTTCTTTTCCGTCAACGAGTCCGCCGGGGCCGACTGCGATGACCTCTGCGATCTGGGGCTTCTCCTGCGAAGCGGCAGTCAGGATCAGACCGCTTACCGTCTTTTCCTCAGCCTCCATCAATTTGACAACAACTCTGTCTGCCAAAGGTTTGATTGTCATGTTTTGTTCCTCCTTATAATACTATAAATTAAGACATTTGTTGTGTTCGGTTTTTGGCACTCAAAAGCTTCGAGTGCTAAACCTATACCTATTTTACACCATTTTTTAGAAAAATCAAGTGTTTTTTTGAGATTTAACATTTAGTTAACATTTATTTTTTCGCTTTGGAGTGCTAACGCCCGTTTTGCGGCGAAATGAGCGATAAAAAGGAAGAAATTGGGGGAGAGGGAAGAAGATGATTGCATGGATCAATCAATACGTATTCGGCACGGGCGTGCCGATCCTTTTGATGCTGGGAGGACTTTTTTTCGGAATACGCTTGCACTTTTTTTATTTGAGACGGCCGCGCGTCATGATGCGGGCGCTCCTTGAGCGACCGCGCGAGGGGGGCGTGTCGCCCTTCCGCGCGCTGACGCTCGCACTTGCAGGTACGCTTGGCGTAGGGAATATCGTCGGCGTGTCAGCCGCCATTTATATGGGGGGATTCGGCGCGGTATTCTGGATGTGGGTCTCGGCGCTCTGTGCGATGGTACTAAAATATGCGGAGATCGTGCTGGCTATGACGCACCGCCGTTTTGACCGCGAGGGACGTCCGCACGGCGCGGCGATGTACTACATCCGCGATTTTATGACCGCTCATCACCATCCCGTGCTCGGCCGTGTGATCGCTTTCGTATTCGCCCTTTTTTTTCTACTCAATGCCTTCACGATGGGGAGTGTCATTCAAAGTAAAACCGTCGTCGATTCGCTGGATGGCATCTTTGGGCTGCCCGCACTCCCCGTCGGTATCGTGCTCGCACTTTTGACCGCATGGCTTGTCAGCCGCGGCGCAGGAGGGATGGCGGCCTTTTGCGAAAAGCTTGTCCCGCTGATGACGCTCGGATATCTGATCCTCTCGGCGGCGGTGCTCGTCGTGCGCCGTGCCGAGCTGCCTGCGGCCCTCGGCGCGATTTTTGCCGATGCTTTCTCGGGCTCGTCTGCCGCCGCGGGCATCGGTGGATTTCTGCTCTCGCGTGGCCTGCGCTACGGTACGATGCGAGGGCTTGTCTCGAACGAGGCAGGATGCGGTACTGCACCCACCGCGCACGCCGTTTCCGATTGCGCGTCACCGGCAAGGCAAGGCGTGTTCGGTATCGTCGAGGTCTTTGTCGATACGATCGTGCTTTGCACGGTGACGGCACTCGTCGTGATCCTCGGCTATGGCGAGGCCGCCGCATGCGGCGAGAATTTCATTATGATGACGGTGACGGCGTACGGCTCGGTGCTCGGCCGATTTGCGGAATATTTTATGAGCATCGCGGTGCTTTGCTTTGGGTTTGGGACGATCATATGTTGGGCACATTACGGCAGAGAAAGCGTGCGGTATCTGTGTGATAGACGGGGAAGTCAGCAGGCATTCACGGTGCTCTACGCCGCGTCGGTGCTGATCGGAGCGCTGGCCGATTCGGAGGCCGTCTGGCAGGCGACCGATTTTGCCGTCGGCGGCATGACGCTGATCAATCTGATCTTTTTGCTGCTGATGTCAGGGGAGGTCAAAAAGGAAACAGAATGCTATTTCTCGTAGCCTTACGGCTACGGGGCGGTAGCCTTTAAAGGTTTCGGTCGAGCCTTTTCAAAGACTTGCGCCGTCGAGGCGCGGAGCCCTCGTCGCCCTCCGCAGAGGGCGAAATTCCCTCATTGGCTTTTCTTTTTGCTAAGCTTTTTCTTTGGGCCTTATGGTCTCCAAAGAAAAAGCGGGTGAAGAGTTAGCACGCTGTAAATATTATAGAAAGATAACGAAATAAGGGCGAACCCACGGCGAAGGTTCGCCTTTTTCTACGTTTTACATATTGTTTCCCCGCTTTTTTCTTTGTTTGCCGCAAGCGTCAAAGAAAAAAGCTCGCAAAAAAGAAACCGCAATGAGGGGTTTTCGCGCTCTGCGAATCGTGCCAAGAGGCTCTGCCTCTTGATTCCGCGCCCCTTTGAAAAGGGGCGATCGAAATTTCCTTGCGCGCTTCGCGCCGTCGTTGGATCAGATGTTATTCAGCATGATTTCCACCAGCTCGTCAAAGGCGCGCGAAAGCTCGCTTCGTAGCTTGCCGCACAGGATGATCGTCTCGGCCGCATAACGTGGAAACGCTCCCGACGATACGCGCGAGAGCATCGTGCCGTGCGCGGCACGTGCCTCGGCGAGTAGTCCACGAAATTCTCGTAGTGAGGGCATTTCCGACGGCTTGCGAATCGTCCGCAGAAGCGAAAAATCACGTGCCAACTGCTCGGCGAGCAGTATGCAGATTCGTGCCTCCTCGTTGGTAAGCGTCACCGAGAAATGCATCTTCGACTGCGCCAGATCCGACGCACAATCAATCACCCGCGACAGACAGTGAGCCGAGGCGGCAATGCTGTCACGCTCCAAGGGCGGCAGAAAATCGGCAAAGAGTGCGTCCTCCAGCTCGCATACCGTCTTGTCGCGTGACATGCGAATGGCCGAAAGCGTATTCCTTTCTTTTTTGAACGAATCCGTGCAGGAAAGGCGTACCGCCTGCGAAACGAGATCGGAAAGCGTTTCCAACGCTTCAAAATAAGGATATTTTGCCATAAGGATCTTGCCTTTCTGAAAGGTTGTTGCGGTCACAAAGCAAGCACGAGGAGCCCGCGGCAGAGCACAAAGCCGAGAATGGCGCAAACGGGGAGGGTGAGGAGCCAGGCAGTGAGAATCTGCAAGACTACGCGAAAATCGACACTGTGTTTGCGATTCATGCCTGCGCCCACAAAGGCCGAGGCACGTGTGTGCGTGATCGAGGCGGGAATGCCGAAGCAGGTGCAGAGCGTCATCACCGCCGTTGAGGCCGCCCCAGCGGCACTGTATGCGGGAGCATCCAGCGCGGCCATGTCCTTGCCGACCTTCTTGATGACGTGCGTCGAGCCGAGTAGCGTTCCCATTGCCATCACGGCGGCAGAGAGAATGAGGATCGACAGCGGCACTGATGAGCGATCTCCCATGCTCCCACCAAGCATGGAAAGGCCGAGCAGATAAACGCCCATAAATTTCTGACAGTCCTGTGCCCCCGTCAGGGCCGCATTCCAGGAGGCGCTGAAGCGTTGAGAGCGTTGAAAATATGAAAGCGTGCGCCGTCGGTTTTGGCCCGCCAGCAGCGCGTGCAGAATACGGTTGCAGAGAAAGCCGAGGAAGAACGGGCCGAGCATGGAGATCGCCAGCCCGAGAAGGATACGAAGCCACTCGTGACCGTGTATCGCGTCAAGGCGCCCCGTGACGGCCACCGCCGCCCCACTCATGCCCGAAACGAGCGCGTGGCTCTCGCTGGTTGGCAGGCCGAGGGCACGCGCGGTGCCCGACCAGAGCACGGCGGCCGAGAGCGACGCGCAAAGCGCGGTCATCGCCCGCGCGGGATCGTCACCGAGATCAACAACGCCGAAAAAGGTTTTGGCGATGCTCGGGTTGAGGAGTGTCATGACGACCGAGCCGACAAAGGTGCTGACGGCGGCCAGCCGCAGCGCCTTTTCCTCGGGCATCGACCGCACCGACACACAGGCGGTTACCGCCCCTGCGGCATCACTCCAGCCGCTGATCAGAATGACCGAAAGGATCAGAAGGGTAAACCAGAAGATCAAGCACGCCACCTCCTTTTGCCCTATGATAATCCTTATGAGGAAGGCGCGGCTTTCATTCACGGGACAGGCGCAAAAAAATTGACGATTGTCGCGCGTGACGATTGACAGAAACTAAAAAAGTTGGTATAATAATGTAAATGGTTATGTTTGCAATTTTATTAAACATTGGAGGTCGTAATAAAACGATGATTAGCTATCATGTGAAGCAAATTTGCGATACAATATCCCAAAAGATTGGTAAAGAAATTGTAGGAAAGAATCACGTAGCAGAGCTCGCGGTTATTTCGCTCTTGTGTGGCGGTCATATGCTGATTGATGACGTGCCGGGAACAGGAAAAACCGTTCTTGCCAAGGCTTTTGCAAAATCTTTGTCGCTCGATTTTAAGCGAGTCCAATGTGTCCCTGATATGCTTCCTTCTGATTTGATCGGCGTAAACTTTTTTGATATGAAACAATCTGAATTTCGCTTTATTAAAGGCCCCGTGTTTACCAATATCTTGTTGGTGGATGAAATTAACCGTGCGATGCCAAAAACACAGTCCGGCTTACTCGAGTGTATGGAAGAGCATCAAGTAACGGTTGAGGGAACAACGTATACCTTGGAAGAGCCGTTTATGGTAATCGCTACGCAAAACCCCGTTGAGACCAAGGGCACGTTTGAGTTACCCGAGGCACAGCTCGATCGCTTTTTGGTAAAAACGTCCATGGGATATCCGACGCACGAGGAAAGTATCGAAATCCTTTCACGCAAGCTGCAAAAGCCCGATAATCGTGAAGATGCTACCGTTTTGGATGCCGATTGTATTCGCGCGGCAAGGGAAGAAATGGCACAGATTTATGTGCATGAAGATCTTTTGGGGTATGCGGCCGACATTTGTGAGCGCACCAGAAGCGCGAAGGACGTTGCCTTGGGCGCAAGTCCACGTGCTATGATTGCTCTTGTCCGCGTCGCACAGGGTTACGCGGCAATTTCGGGGCGAGATTACGTTCTTCCCGACGATATCAAACGCGCCGCCATTCCTGTATTGGCACATCGTTTGGTATTTCAAAACAACTTTTATCATCGTGGGGATATGGGTGCCACCTTGATTCAATCCATTCTGGAAAGTGCTCCCGTGCCGAGCGAGCAGATCAACTTTTCCTGTCGGTGACGCTATGTCTGACATTTTGCTTTCGTTCGCAGACGGTGCCGCTCGAATTTTTACATCTCTTTGGTTTTGGATCGTTTTTGCGCTTATCGTTGTAGGAGGCGTTCTCGTTTTCATCTATCGAAAACTAAAGCTGTATGCTCTTGAGAAAATTGTTTATATTCGTTCGTTTTCTACGGATGGAATTTTTGTCGGAGAAACGCTTGAATTGGTCGAAACGATCAGCAATCCTACGTGGTTTCCTCTTTTTGCGGTAAAAATGGAGTTCTTTATGCCTTCGGGACTTACCGTGGATGAGATTGCGTGTAACGAATACACACGTTTGACCAGTATTTTTAACATACCGCCATATTCTAAGGTTACAAAAACACATATGGTAAGGGCCGATCGCCGCGATCATTATAAGCTGTTTACCTCACATATCCAATATAGATCGTTTGAATATACCTATGATTCTTCTATCGATTTTTACGCATACCCGAATCAATATGATGCAGATATGAGCTTTTCGCCCGATATTTATCGCGCGGGAGAGGTGATCGCCAACCGAAAATATGTGGAAGATCCCTTTTTCCTTTCGGGGATTCGTCCGTACCGTTTAGGAGATCCGATGCGTTCTGTCAATTTCAAGGCGTCGGTGCGCTCCTTTTCAGGAGGCGTGCGCGCGTTGATGAGCAATGAATATGACAGCTCGCGAAATTATGATTCTATGATTTTTCTTGATTTGACTGCGTATCCCGAAGCCGAGATCGACAATGTGGAACAGGTAGAAATTGGCTTACGCTATGCCTGCTATTTGTTTGGCTTGGGAATCGGCAATGGGGGAAGCATTGGCTTTTCAACCAACTGTACGGTAGGAAGCTCTCGCTACATACACATTCCCTGCGGTAACGGGGAACTTCATACCAAATGCATTTTGGAGCAGTTTGCCGAGATTTCACCCTATGCAAGGCGAGATTATTCTATGACGACGGTTTTGCAAAAGCATGCGTCGCAACTGTCAAAGGGAACGGATATTTATTGGATTGCATCTTTTGTAGACGATAAAACCGCCGAGCTTCTTTCCGCATTACAACGCGAGGGAAGAAACGTTCAGGTAATTCCTTTATTGGGAGGCGAGCAAGAATGAAAGCTTTAAAAAAGTACCGTTATGAATTGCTTGCACTTCTTTTAACATCCGGCTTTTTCAGCATCATTTTATATTGGCTTGTTGCTGATTTTGCGACGCAGACGATTCGCGCAGGCTTGTCGGTTTTGCTGGCCGCCGATGGCGTAGGACTTTATTTCGTTCTTCGGCAACTTTGGAGAACTAAATGGAGAAATTCGTTTGTAGCTTCTGTTCAAAAGGTAGTCGAAAAGCTTGCCAAGCGTCTTTTGCGTTTCCTCGAAAAGCGGAGCATAAAGAAAGGAAAGAAAACCACGGTTTTATCCGGTAAAACAACGGTATCGTTTGATTCTCCGATATCGGTATCTCTTGAGAAAAAAGCGAAAAAAACTCAAAAATGGAAACATTTGCAGACAAGTCGGGAGAGATTGGGATATTTGTATCGGCAAATGATAGAGCGGCAAATCAAACGCGGTCAATTGGTGTATTCTTCGGATACTCCGGTCGAAATCAAAAGTCAAAGGGAGTATGAGGCTTTCGAAAATGAAATTTTTGATCTCTATATTGAGAACAGATATCAAGAAACCGTGCAAATTCATTTTCATACTCTTGATGATTTAAAAAGGAGAATGGAAAAATAATATGAATGCATATTTTGTCGCAGAAAGGAACGCGGCCACAACGATGAGCAATACCATCCCGAATGAAATTCTTACCCGTGTCGAGGAGCTGCGTAAGACGCTGACCTATCACGCGCAGCGATATTATGTTTACGATGCCCCCGAAATTTCGGATTTTGAATATGACAGACTGTATGCCGAGCTGAAAAAATTAGAGGAGGACTATCCCGCTCTCTACGATCCCTCCTCGCCTACCCAGCGCGTGGGCGGCAAGCCGCTCGATAAGTTTGAAAAGGTCACGCACCGCGTGCGTATGGACTCTCTTGCCGACGTCTTTTCCTTTGAGGAGACCGAGGATTTTTGTCACCGCATGGAGGGAGAGCTCCCCTCACCCCGCTATTCGGTCGAGCCGAAGATCGACGGCCTGTCGGTCTCTCTGATCTATGAGAATGGCGTGCTTGTCCGCGGCGCAACGCGCGGTGACGGTGTAACGGGAGAGGATGTGACGCAGAATCTGAAAACCGTGCAGTCGATCCCCCTCGTGCTGCCCGAGCCACTGACGCTGACCGTCCGCGGTGAGGTCTATATGCCGCGTGCCGTCTTTGAGAGCATCAATGAGGCGCGCGAGGCCGAGGGGAAACCCTTAATGGCCAATCCTCGCAACGCGGCAGCAGGCTCGTTGCGCCAGCTCGACTCGAGGATTACGGCCGAGCGTCGACTCGATATTTTCGTGTTTAATTTCCAAGAGGGCGATCTGTATGCTGACGGCCACGAGCCCGAGACGCATACTGAGACGCTTGACGGCTTGTCCGCACTCGGCTTCAAGGTGTTGCCTCTGCGTACGGTGGCAAGCACAGCCGCAGAGGTGCTCTCGCATATCGAGACGATCGGCCGCGCGCGCGACGATCTTGCCTATGATATTGACGGCGTGGTCATCAAGCTCGATAGCCTTGCCGACCGCCGACGCGTCGGAGAGGGAACGAATACGCCGAAATGGGCGGTCGCTTATAAATTTCCGCCCGAGGAAAAGGAAACGGTGCTTGAGGAAATTACCGTTGCCGTCGGCCGTACGGGTGTGCTGACGCCGACGGCCGTGCTCGCACCCGTTCGCCTTGCCGGAACCACGGTCAGCCGTGCGACGCTTCATAATTTAGACTTTATCCGTCAGCGCGAGATCATGCTCGGTGACACGGTTATCGTCCGCAAGGCAGGCGATATCATTCCCGAGGTCGTCCGATCCCTAACGGAAAAGCGAAATGGCAACGAGCGTCCCTTCCGTATGCCCGAGCGCTGTCCGTCCTGCGGGGAGCCTGTGGTATACGATGCCGACGAGGCGGCCGCCGCACGCTGTACCAACAGCGCGTGTCCCGCGCAGGTCTCGCGGAGCATCGAGCATTTTGCCTCCAAAAACGCCATGAATATTGACGGCATGGGGCCGCAGATCGTCGAGCTCTTGCTCTCGGCAGGCCTTATTCACGATGCCGCCGATCTTTATAGTCTGACCGAGGAGCAGCTTGAGCCTCTCGACCGCATGGGAAAAAAATCGGCGGAAAATCTTGTTCGAGCGATCGCACGCTCGAAGGATGCGGGCCTCGAGCGGCTTGTGTACGCGCTGGGCATTCGCAACATCGGTGAGGTGGCGGCTGCTACGCTTGCTGTGCGCTACGGTACGCTCGACGCGCTTTCACAGGCAACGGTCGAGGAGCTTTGCGAGGTCGAGGACATCGGGCAGATCAGCGCAGAATGTATTGTCAATTTCTTCTCCCATGAGGGAAATCGCATGCTTTGCGATAAGCTTGTTGCGGCAGGACTTTTGACCTCGGCGGTCTCCGCGCCGAAGGGAGAGCGCCTTGCAGGGCTTACCTTCGTGCTGACAGGAACGCTTCCCACTATGTCGCGTGACGAGGCCTCCGAGAAGATTCGCGCCGAAGGCGGCAAGGTGACTGGCTCGGTGTCTGCAAAAACCTCGTACGTCGTTGCGGGAGAAGCGGCAGGCAGTAAGCTGACGAAGGCGCAGACACTCGGTATCCCCATTCTCAACGAGGAAGCGCTGCTCCGTATGCTGTCCGAATAAAAAAGGCAGAGCGAGCTCTGCCAAAACGGGTACGTTATACGCCCGTGTATTGCACGATGCCGTCGTAAATACCGCGGGCAAACAGATCGGGGCGATCATTCATGAGCATGGCGTCGTTCGCGTTGGTGATAAAGCCGAGCTCGACGAGCACGGCGGGCATGGCGGTCTTTCGAAGCACGTACAGATTGGTACGGGTCTGCATGCCGCGGTTGCGAAGACCGGTCACGCGGCTTAGATTTTCGAGAATATCCTCGCCAAGTGAGAAGGCACGCGAGGGGCGGGAAAAGGCAAAGGCCTCCGTGCCCGTCGCCGAGGGAATGCTCGACGCATTCGTATGCAGACTGATAAAGTAATCCGCGCCCCATTCGTTGGCGTCCGCTACGCGCAGGCGAAGACTCGTCGAATTGGACGTGCCGATCTGCGTGTCGGCCGTCGGTCGGGAGAGCCGAACCTCGAATTCGGGATTTTGCCGCAACAGCTCGGCAAGCTCAATGCCGATGCGGTAAACAATATCCTGCTCGCGCAGGCCGCTCCCCTCGGCGCCCGCATTTGGGTTTTGCGGATTGTGTCCCTGATCAATATAGATCTTGATTGCCATAAGCCAAGTCCTTTCTTTCGCGTTTTGCGTTCAGGAATAGGATATGAAAACACAGAGAAAAGAGTGAATATCGCATGAGTGCAGAAGAAAAAAATAAAATTGTCGGCGGTACGCTGTACGTCGTCGCCACGCCCATCGGCAATCTTGGCGACATCAGCGAGCGCGCGCTGAAGGTGCTCGGTGGCGTCGATTTCGTGGCCGCGGAGGATACGCGGAACACCCTGCGTCTGTTGACCCATTTCGGGATCAGCACAAGCCTTGTTTCCTATCACGAGCATAATAAGCACGAGAAGGGCAGGGAGATCGTATCCCGTCTGCTCGCAGGCGAGAGCTGTGCGATCGTGACGGATGCGGGCACGCCCGCCATCTCTGACCCCGGCGAGGACCTCGTCGCCCTGTGCGCCGAGAGCGGTGTCCCCGTGACCTCGATTCCGGGCGCGTGTGCGATGATCACGGCGCTGACGCTTTCGGGACTTCCGACCAAGCGTTTTGTGTTCGAGGGCTTTCTGCCCGTTCCCAAGAAGGAGCGGCGCGAGCGTCTTTCGGTGCTGGCCGAGGAGGAGCGGACCTTCGTGCTTCACGAGGCTCCTCATAAGCTCCGTACCACATTGGCCGATCTCTGTGATACGCTTGGCAAAGAGCGCAGAATTTCGCTTTGTCGCGAGCTGACCAAGACCTACGAGGAGGTGCTTCGCACCACACTCGCCGAGGCGGTCACATATTATGCCGAGCGCGAGCCGAGAGGGGAATACGTTCTCGTGATCGAGGGTGGAAGCCGGCGGGAAAAGAGTAACGTCTCTATGGCTCCCGTGTCGGCCAAGGCACGCGTGGCATATTATATGGAGAGCGGTATGAGCAAAAAGGATGCCATGCGGGCAGCCGCTAAGGACTGCGGTCTGTCGAAAAACGAGCTCTACGAGCAGCTTTTGCATGAAAATGGAGAAGAAGATGCTACATAAGTGCGAATTTTTGCGAAAAGCCCTTGATTTTTGTAGCGTCCTATGATATAATATTTTCATTGTTTTTTATTTGGTAGAAAGTGAGGATCATCACATGGAAAAAATGAAGGTTGGCGTCGTTGGCGCCACAGGTATGGTCGGCCAGCGCTTTTTGACGCTGCTTGAGAATCACCCCTATTTCGAGGTTGTGGCATTGGCTGCATCGGCTCGCTCGGCGGGCAAAACCTACGAGGAGGCGGTTGGCGCTCGCTGGAAGATGAAGACGCCGATGCCTGAAAAATATAAGAAGATGATCGTGAAGGACGCCGCTGAGATCGAAGAAATGGGCAAGCTCGTTTCCTTTGTTTTCTGCGCTGTCGATATGAAGAAGGACGAGATCCGCGCGCTGGAGGAGGCTTACGCCAAGGCCGAGATTCCGGTCGTTTCCAACAACTCCGCACACCGCTGGACGCCC
>CAYULZ010000050.1:0-10924 GCA_964445865.1 uncultured Lachnospiraceae bacterium
TCGCGCTCGTCGTGTCCGCCGCCAAGGCCTGCGCCTCTGTGACGGCCGACCGCGTCGATCTCGTCGATGAAGATGATCGAGGCGGGATGCTTGCGTGCGTTCTCAAAGAGATCTCGCACACGCGATGCACCGACGCCGACGTACATCTCCACAAAATCCGATCCCGAGATCGAGAAGAAGGGAACGCCTGCTTCACCCGCTACGGCCTTGGCCAGAAGGGTCTTACCCGTACCGGGAGGGCCCATCAGAAGCACGCCGTGGGGAATTTTGGCGCCGAGCTTGGTAAAGGCGGCGGGATCTTTTAAGAATTCCACGACCTCCGTCAGCTCTGCCTTTTCCTCATCGGCACCCGCTACGTCGCGGAAGAGCACGCGGTTTTTATCGGCCTGCGGCGTTTTGACGCGCGCCTTGCCGAAGGAATTGAGCTTTCCTGCACCACCGCCCGTGGCCTGCTTCATCATGAGAACATACAGAACGATGACCACGATGATGATCAGCACGTAGGGAAGCAGACTTACCCACCAGGGCATAACGGTTTCGGGCTCAATGTCAAAGGCTACGAGATTTTGATTGTTTTGGTAATAGGGGCTACAGTCCTCGACGAAAAGACCGAGGCTCTGAAGCTGATATTCGATCGTTTTTGTGGTATTGGAGATCGAACCGTCCTCGCCGTAGGTCAACTCACCGTTCTCATTCAGGTTGTAGACCTTCATGGTAATGAGGTTGCTGTCATCTACGACAAATTCCACGACGGCGTCCTTTTTGAAATATTCCAACACGTCGCTGTACGTCGGTGCATCGGTCGGTGCTCGGTTAAACATAAGCGAGAGCGACAGAATGATACCGGCGATCAGGATAAAATAAAAGATGAGAATTTTGAAATTGCTTTTTTTCATCGGTTCCTCCGTGTGTGTATTGGCCTATCGTTATTTAGTGTAAACCTCGGGCTTCAAAATGCCGACGAAGGGAAGATTGCGGTATTTTTCGTCGTAATCGAGGCCAAAGCCGACGACGAAGAAATCGGGAATTACCTTGCCGCAGTAATCGGGGGTATAATCGACGGTGCGGCGAGAGGGTTTATCGAGCATGGTGCAGGTCTTGACACTGCAGGCGCCTCGGTCGGCAAGATAGCGGACGAGGTGCGAGAGGGTGCGGCCACTGTCGATGATGTCCTCGACCACGATGAAGTCGGTATCCGAGAGGTCCTCACGCTTGAGATCCAGATGAATGTTGATCATGCCTGAGGATTCGGTGGCGGCTCCGTAGGAGGAGACCTTCATAAATTCGATCTCGGCGGGGAGTGTGATCTTTTTCATCAGCTCGCAGGTGAACATCAGGGAGCCCTTGAGAATGCAGATGAGTACAAGCTTTTTGCCGGAGTCCTTGTAATCGTCGTTGATCCGGTTGGCAATGCGGGTAGATATCTCGTCGATCTCCTCTGCGCTGACGAGCACGCGTTCAATGTCGTTGATCATAAGATTTAGCCTTTCCTGTTTTTTGAAATGTCATTCATTCATAAAAATAGATTTGTACTTGCTCGGCTGTATCCTGTTGCTCGGGCGGGACGTAGAGCCCGTCGCGCATGGCTACCGAGGGAACGGCGAGAATGCCGCGATCGTCGCAAAGGACGGGAAGGCGCGCACGCCATTCGAGAGGGATTTTTCTGTCGCACATCAGACGTCGCACGTCCTTGTGCATGCCGTTGACAAAGATTCGATCTCCCGGGCGGCGATTGCGTGCGACGATGTTGCCTACTATTTTATCAGAAGCAAAATACATGCGTGTTGCTTTTTTGTAAACATTTTTCGTGTTTTGTGAATATCCGATGATAATTTCACAATTGGTTTGTGAAATACGGTTGCGTCCCGTCGTGAGCGTTACGCAATACTCGGCGGGAGCAGGTGCTGTCGCGCGGCGATTTTGGAGGCAAAGGAAGCCGTCCTCGATGACCGCCATACGGCCGTTGGGGAGATCGACCTGGGCGTGAGGCACCGCCTGCTCGGCTAAAGAGAGCAGGGCGCGGACATGGCATTGCTCAAGCGCGATACCGCCGGTCAATTCCTTGAATAGGAGCATCAGCGCGCGTGCCGCGATCGCTTTTGGCGCTTCGCAAAGTGCTTGCGTCGGCAGAGAAAAGCCGCGTCGACTTCCGTCGAGAAGGCCCTGTGCCTCGCCGCGCAGATGCTCGGCATCGGCGCGCAGTGCTTCGCAGGTGCGCGTGACGTTTTCCAGTACCGAGGGATTCATCGCACGAAGTGTGGGGATCAGCTCGGCACGGATCCGATTGCGTGTATATTGTGTGTCGGTATTGGTACTGTCGGTGACGTAAGAGAGCGCGTGCGCACGGCAGAAGCCGAGGATCTCCTCGCGACTGACTGCGAGCAGGGGACGAACCAGCGTGCCGCCCGCAAAGGGACGTACGGCAGGAATGCCGCATAGGCCGTCTAGTCCACAGCCGCGAAGCAGATCAAACACGACGGTCTCCAGATTGTCGTTTGCATTGTGTGCCGTTGCAAGAAGGGAAATGCCGTGCTCGCGCAAAAGGCGCTCAAAATATTCGTACCGCGCGTTCCGCGCCGCCGTTTCCACGCTTTGCCCCATTTCTTTGGCGCGGGCGGGAATATCGGCGTGAAGCACGAAAAGCGGAACGCCGTATGCTTCGGCGACCGAACGGCAAAAGGCTTCGTCTCGGTCGGCCTCCTCGCCGCGGATGCCGTGGTTGACGTGCGCGGCGTAGAGGGGATAGCCCTTTTGGGCCGCATCGGCCGCCAGCAGATGCAGCAGCGTACGCGAATCGGGGCCGCCCGAAAAGGCAACGAGCACCGCAGCGTCAGGCGCACACCCCGCCAGCGCGTGCGGTGGGACAAAGCCTTGCGGCCGCAAGAGGGCGGGCGCGTCTTTTTCAACAGAGGAGTGTTCGTTCATTATTTTTCTTCCATGTCGGTGGCGATGGAGCGGAACTTTGTGAAGCGTCCGATCCAGCCGACCTTAACGGTACCCGTCGAGCCGTGACGGTTCTTGGCGATGATGACCTCGGCAATGTTTCCCTCCTCGTCGGATTTTCCCGCATCATAGTACTCGTCGCGGTAGAGGAAGATA
The DNA here is from genome assembly GCA_964445865.1 of uncultured Lachnospiraceae bacterium. Taxonomy (GTDB): domain Bacteria; phylum Bacillota; class Clostridia; order Oscillospirales; family CAG-272; genus HGM12713. The sequence goes on from CAYULZ010000050.1 coordinate 3,100, forward strand.
ACGGTATCGGCGTCCTGCTCGATGGCTCCCGAATCACGAAGGTCGGAAAGCATCGGGCGCTTGTCGGTACGCGATTCAGGGCCACGGGAGAGCTGTGCACAGCAGATGATCGGTACGTTGAGCTCCTTGGCCATGATTTTGAGGGCACGCGAGATGTCGGCGACCTCCTGCACGCGGTTGTCGTTGCGGCGGTCGCTTTGCATCAGCTGTAAGTAGTCTATGACCACGAGCCCGAGATTGCGCACACGGCGTAGCTTACCCTTCATGCCCGTGACCGAAATACCCGAGGTGTCATCGATAAGAATGTCGCAGCCGGCAAGACGCGTTGTTGCGGTGGCAATGTCCTCCCATTGCTTGGTGTCCAGCTTGCCCGTTCGGAGCGCGTAGCTATCCACCATGGCCTCACTCGAAATCACACGGGTAACGAGCTGCTCGGCGCTCATTTCGAGCGAGAAGATGCAGACGTTTTTCTTGGTTTGCAGGGCTACGTTGGTGGCAATATTCAGTGCGAACGAGGTCTTACCCATACCAGGACGCGCACCGACGAGAATCAAGTCGGAGTTACCCATGCCTGCCAGAACGTTATCAATGCCGGAGAAGCCTGTTTTCGTGCCCTGTGCGGCATCACCCTCGGTGGCGATGGTATGGAGGTTGGTATAGACGCTTCCGATGACGTCGCGAATGTGGCGGAAGCTCTTGGTGTCGCGCCCCTGCGCGAGGTCAAAAATGGTGCTTTCCGCGTAATCGACGAGCTGTCCCGCATCGCCCTCCTCGCTATACGCCTTCTCGGAGATGTCCGAACAGGCCTCGATGAGGTTGCGCAAAAGACTCTTTTGCTTGACGATGGTCGCATAGTCCTTGATGTTCAGGGCGTTGGGAACGGCCTGATAGAGGGCGCGAATGTAGTCCTCACCGCCCGACTTATCGTAGATTCCCTTGGTGACCAGCATGTTGATGAGCGTGACCACGTCGATCTCTTTGTTGATCAGGAAGAGCTCGTGCATGGCTGTGTAGATCTGGGCGTGCTCGGTCAGGTAAAAATCCTGCGCGGTGATGATCTCAGCCACATCGTTGAGTGCCTGCGGATCGATCAGCACGGAGCCCAGCAGCGATTGCTCGGCGATCATCGAAAAGGGAAGCTTTCTTACAAATTCATCCGTCATGTTGCAGATCCTTTTCTTGCGTGTATTGTGTGGCGGTACGGCTTATTCCTTTCCTACCACCGAGATGTTGATAACGCCGTCGACGCCCGTATAGAGGCGAACATCTGCCTTGAAGCTGCCGAAGGCCTTGATGGGCTCGGCAAGCGTGATCTTGCGTTTGTCGATCTCTATGCCGTAGTCCTTCTTCAGCGCGTCGGCAATATCCTTTGCAGTGACCGAGCCGTACAGGCGCTTATCGGGGCCTGCGGCGTAGACGAATTTCACGGTGATGCTCTTGAGCTTTTCCGCCGTCTCCTTGGCCTGCTGGGTCTCTACGTCGATCTTATGCTGCTTGGAGGCCTCCTTGTTCTTGACCTCGTTGAGTGCACCCGCATCGGCGGGCACGGCAAGCTTCTTCGGAAAGAGGAAATTTCTGGCGTATCCGTCGGATACGTTCACGATCTGATCCTTTTTGCCTTGTCCCTTGACGTCGGCAGTTAAAATGACTTTCATATGCTATCCTTTCTTTGTTGAGATGGTTGAGATGTCGTTATCCTTGGCTTGAGGCGCTGATGTCCTCGAAATAAGCGTCGATGGCATCGGTGAGTCGGCGCTCGGCCTCCTCGAGCGTGTTGTTCGCAAGCGCGGCACCTGCCATGTCGAAATGTCCGCCGCCGCCGATTTTCTCGAGAATCAGCTGGACGTTGATCGTGCCGTTCGAGCGCGCCGAGATGTGTACCGTTTCGCCGAGAAGAATGAGGGCGAAGGCGGCGTTGATGTTCCGCACGGTCAAGAGCTTATCGGAGGCCTTCGCGGCCGCAATGCGGTCATTCGACGAGCCCGATCCCTCGATGGCGGTAATGGCGATCTGGTCACGATAGATGCGTGCCCCCGTGCCGAAGCGAGCTTCGGCGGCGTAGTCCTCGAAGGGCTCCTCAAAGAAGGTACGCGCGTATTCGGAGCTTGCTCCCGTGCCGCGCAGATAAAGGGCGGCGGCAAAGGTTCTCGTTCCCACGGTTCTCGTAAAGTTCTTGGTGTCGACCATGATACCCGCCATCATGACGTTGGCCTCCTCCTTGCGGAGAACGCCGACGGGGAGGCTCTGCTCGAGGATCTCGGAGATCAGCTCGCAGGCCGAGGAGGCGGAGGGGTCGATATAGGTCAATTGCGGCTCGTGTTCAAACTCGCCCTTCTTGATATGGTGGTCGATGACGATGGTCTTAAAGGAGTTGGCCGCGATCTCCGGGGCCTCGAGAATCGAGAAATTATTGGCGTCTACGACGATCAGAAGCGTGCCGAACGAGCTTTCACCAAGGCCGACAACGCCGTCGACGAACATGTTTTTGTAATCCGCAAGCTCGATCAGACGGGAGGTGCACGCCTTGAAATTTTCGCACTCGGTATTGGTGACGATCTTGACGTCTACACCGAGGTGGAGCGAGAGCGCGGCAATGCCGACGCACGCGCCGATCGAGTCGAAATCGGGATTGGCATGACCCATGACGATGACGTTGGAGGCGCTCGAGATCATCGAGCACAGACGCGTCGCAATGATACGCGAATGTCCGCGGGTACGTTTCTGCTGGCTCTTGGTACGGCCACCGAAATAATAGATGCCGGTCTCGGTTTTGACAACGGCCTGGTCGCCGCCGCGCTGAAGCGCGGTGTCGAGGGCGATGAGTGCGTCGTGCTCACGCTCGGCAAGCGTCGCACCCGTGGTGGCAATACCCATCGAAACCGTGATGGGCATGTTATCCTCACCGATGCGGACTTCGCGAATGGCGTCGAGAATTTCAAATTTGTTTTTGACGCACGCGGTGAGTGCCTTTCTGGAAAAGACCAGAATGTATTTGTTTCGCTCGTACTCGCGCAGAACGCCGCCGATCTCGGAGGCAAATTTCTGGAGCACCTTGCCGACGTGGCTGGCCTCGGCCTGATAGCTGACCTGTACGTATTGCGCGATCTCCTCAAGGTTATCGAGCACGATATACGCGATGGCCGAGTGCTCGTCGCGGTGAAGCACAGTCAGGGCTTCAAGCTCGGTTACGTCGTGGAACACGAGCATGTAGTAGGGCTTTCCTTTGGCATGGATCGGATGACAGTCCACGCGGTATTTTTGCTCGCCGCAGGTAACAAGCGGCTGAGCCTTTTCTTCCTTTTCGGTGTGCTCCTCGGGGTCCTCCTCGGCCTCGCGCTCCTCCTCCAGTGCCGCGGCGATCATTTCCTCCACGGAAAGGTCGACCAGCTCGGCGATGTTGGTGTTGAAGAAAGCACCCTTGACGCCCATGGCATGACGGAAGGCCATGTTGGCCGTAACGATCTGTCCGTTCTGACCGATGACGGCGTAGGGAATGTGCAGGTGGTTGCGGAAGGTGTGAATGACACCGCTGTTCTGCTCCTCCGACGCATTGGACTGCGTGCGGTACAAATGGATCTTACGCCTGGCAAAGAGATAGACGGTAAGCGCACACAGCGCGTAGAGCAGAATAGAGATCAGACCGCTGACGGCAGGCGAGATCTCGGTAAAGGTGCAGAGAACGGTATGCAAAGCCAGTACGACGATCGCGAGGATAACGTACAGGCGGGAGGGAAGCTCCGATAACAGGTTGAACAGATCAAATTTCTTGTTTGACATGTACGGGATCATTCCTTTCGTAATTTGTCGGGCACGGAGGCCTACCTCGGCCAATAACTACCCTATTATACTATTATAACATAGAAAAAGCGATTTGTAAACATTTTCTTCTTATATTTTATAAATATTTTATAAAAATTGCTTTTTTTCTTGTAATGTGTTATCGAACGTAATTGTTAAGAATGGCGCGCAAAAAACGCGGAAAAATAATTTTGAGGATATTTTATGAAAAAATGTGAAAAAACACTTGCAATTTGAAAAAGAGTGTGGTATAATGCTTGTGTATGATGAGAGTGGGTTTGAGAGAACCCACTCTTACTTGTTAATTTCGGCAATTACGCAGGAGGTAGCAATGGCAAAAAACGGAAAGGGAATCGTCGAAACGGTATGGGAATTGGCCGAACCGATCGCCGAGAGCTTAGGCTGCTGGCTTTGGGACGTGGAATACGTCAAGGAGGGCGCGCGGCGGGTGCTACGGATCACGATCGACTCGGAGGAAGGCATCACGATCGATGACTGCGAAAAGCTGCATCGCGCGATCGACCCTATTCTCGATGAGGCCGACCCCATTGAGGAAGCCTACTACCTGGAGGTCTCCTCCCCCGGCGTGGAGCGCGAGCTGCGAACGCCTATGCACGTGGAGGCTTGTGAGGGCTGGAACGTGGAGGTTCGACTCTACGCGCCCTTGAACGGCGCAAAAAAATTCCGCGGCGTGCTGCTGCCGTGTGCGGAAAACGGCGACATTTGCATTGCGGTGGGGGACGAAACGATGACCTTTGCCCGCGACGCAGTCGCAAAAATCAACACGTATTTTGAATTTTGACGAGAATCAAACGGTAAGGATGGAAGAATCATGAACAAGGAATTTTTTGTAGCACTGGATCTGTTGGAAAAGGAAAAGGGAATTCCCAAGGAGTATATGCTCGAGAAGATCGAGGCGGCTTTGCTTTCGGCCTTCAAGAAGGAATTTGGCAATAGCACGATGATGCGTGTGGCCATCGATCCCGTCAAGGAGGACGTAAAGGTCTACCTGCAGAAGGAGGTCGTTGAGGAGGTCACCAATCCCCAGTGCGAGATCTCGCTGGAGGAGGCCAAGACGATCAAGAAGAGCGCGGCCATCGGTAAGATCCTCGAAACCGAGGTCAAGACCAAGAATTTCCGTCGCCTGAGTGCCGCTGCGGCCAAGTCGGTCATCATTCAGGGCATTCGCGAGGGCGAGCGCAAGGTGATGCAGGACGCGTATGAAAGCAAGCGCGAGGAGATCATCACCGCAACGGTCAGCAAGATCGATCCCGTGAACGGCAACGTCGTTCTCGAGACGGGTACGAGCCACGCCGTGCTTCTCAAGAGCGAGCAGATCCCCGGGGAGACCTTTACCGTGGGCGACCGCATCAAGGTCTTCGTTATGGAAGTCAATAAGGAATCGAGAGGCCCGCTCGTGACGCTTTCGCGCTCGCATGCAGGTCTTGTTCGCAGAATGTTCGAGCTCGAAATCCCCGAGATTCAGGACGGCATCGTTATGGTCAAGGGTGTAGCCCGTGAGGCCGGATCGCGCACGAAGATCGCTGTCTGGTCGCGTGAGGAGGACGTCGATGCTGTCGGCGCCTGCATCGGTAATCACGGCATGAGAATTTCGGGTATCGTCGACGAGCTTCGCGGCGAGAAGATCGACATCGTCAAGTACAGCGAGACTCCCGAGGAATACGTAGCAGCCGCATTGGCTCCCGCCGAGGTTCGCTCGGTCACCTTTACGGCAGAGAGAGCCTGCCGCGTCATCGTAGACGCCGATCAGCTCTCGCTGGCGATCGGTAAGGAGGGCCAGAATGCCCGTCTTGCCGCAAGACTGACCGGCATGAAGATCGATATCAAGTCCGAATAAGGACGGTAAGAGACGCCCATGGAACAGAAGGCAAAGGGGAAGAAGATTCCCATGCGTCAATGCCTCGGCTGTAACGAGCATAAGCCGAAGATCGAGCTTTTGCGCGTACTGCGGACTCCCGAGGGTGAGATCGTTTTGGATTTCACCGGTAAGAAATCGGGCAGAGGCGCGTATATTTGTAAAAGTCTTACATGCTTACAGAAGGCGAGAAAATCGCGTCGGATCGATCGCAATCTGGAATGTCACGTTCCCGATGCGGTATACGATCGCATGGAAGGAGAGCTTGCGGAGCATGTGTAACGAGACCGACAAGCGACAGGAGCATCTGCTTTCCTCACTCGGACTTTGCGTTCGTGCGAGACGTGTGATCTTCGGTGTTCCCATGATCTGCGAGGCCCTGCGTCGTGGCGGCAAGGACGCACCGAGACTCGTGCTGGAGGCGGCTGATACCTCTGACGGCACGCATAAGAAAATTACCGATAAATGTAAGTATTACGGCGTGGAATGCGTTCGTCTTTCTTGCGACGGCGCGACGCTCGCGGCGGCACTTGGCAAAAGCGCGACCCTTGCGGCGGTAGCGATCACCGACGACCGCATGGCCATCATGGTCAAGCAACATATCTGAATCCGATACCAATTCGACAAACGGCAATTCAAATCCAAGGAAAGGAAGTCTCCCTTCGGGGGACACGGTACGAAGTATGGCAGCAAATCAAACGACTTCTTTATTGAAGGTCAATCAGTTCTCAAAGGATCTGAATATGAAAACGAAGGAGCTCTCCGAGCTGATCGCAGGAAAGGGACTCGAGCTGAAGTCTCAACAGACGCTAAAGCCCGAGGAGTTTGAGGTTTTATTTGAAACCGTTACCCTTGGTCATCAAATTACCAATATTGAGGACTATCTGGACGGTATTACCTATATCCCGTCCAAGAAGAAGGTAGAAGCGCCCGCTCCCTCCAAGGAAGAGAACGCAGAGCCTGCGGTATCCGTTGCCAAGGAGCCGAAGGCAGAGCCCGCGCAGGAAAAGATTGTGGAAAAGGCTCCTGCAGAACCGGTCGAAAAGGTAGAAAAAGTCAATAACGTGAAGGCGGAAGCGAAAGAACCGCCTATGGCGAAGAAGCCCGAGGTGCGCCCGACGGAACCGGCGGCACAAAAGCCCGCCGCAGGCGCAAGACCCGCCGCTCCGACGCAGGGGCAGCCTAAGTCCCAGGGACAGCAGGGCAATCGCTTTGCCCAGCAGGGAGCGCCCCGTCAGGGACAGCCTGCCGGCGGCATGGGACAGAAGCCTGCGTTTGCTCCCCGTCAGGGACAGCAGGGCGGTATGGCCGGACAGCCGAGAAACGACCGCTTCCAGACGCCCTCCTTTGGCCAGCAGCCGAGAAACGGTCAGCAGAGACCGAACGGACAGAATCCGCGCGGCAACGACCGCTTTGGCGGACAGTTCCGCGATAAGGATGACCGCTCGCAGAACGCACCGAGAGAAAAGTTTAAGCCTCAACCAATCGTGCGCAGTCAGACGGCGAAGGGCGACGAATCGCCCAAGCAGAGAGGCGCTACGCGTGTCGTCGATATGAGAGGCGGCAGCGTCGATCTTTCCAAATACGACGAGAGACTCGACAACTTCGTGCCCGATTCGATCGGTGATATCCGCAGCGGCAACCAGAAGATCAAGAAGCAAAACCAGAATACCCGCCCGCAACCCGGTATGGGCGGCAAGAACAATAAATTCAACAAGGGTAAAAAGAGCACCCAGCCCGTGACCAAGGCGCCGACGAGCGTGACGCTTCCCGACGAGATCCTCGTCAGTGAGCTCGCCTCTCGCCTCAAGGTTACCGCAGCCGAGGTCGTGAAGCGCCTGATGCTTCTCGGTATGATGGTAACGGTCAACCAGACGGTTGACTATGATACGGCCGCTATCGTGGCCGATGAGATGGGCATTGCGGCCACCAGAGAGGTCGTGGTCACGATCGAGGAGAGACTCTTCGACGAGGCCGAGGACAGCGAGGATACCCTCCTGCCGCGCGCTCCCGTCGTGTGCGTTATGGGTCACGTTGACCACGGTAAGACCTCAATCCTCGACGCCATCCGTCATACGCACGTTACCACGGGTGAGGCAGGCGGTATTACCCAGCACATCGGTGCATACCGCGTCAAGGTTCAAGGACAGG
>CAYULZ010000051.1:0-10785 GCA_964445865.1 uncultured Lachnospiraceae bacterium
GGAGGGGTTTATTATATCCATTTAACTATGGGGGCTTACAAAATGTACTTGATTTTATGCATAAGATATGTTATACTATAATAGTATAGCACATCTTTTCGGAAATTGCAAGACCTTTCCCGATTTGTGCCTCTTTCCCAATTCTTTTGATGGAAGGTATCTATGAAACGAATCCTTACGGCCGTCGCGCTTGTACTTACCCTTGCGTGGATCGGCTTCATTTTTTCCAACTCGCTTGATACAGGTGTCGAATCGGGCGCAAAAAGCAGCTCCGTACATCGGATTGTCAACGAGGTCGCGCAATCCCTCGGTGCCACCGAGGAGATCCCCGAGTCGACCATTCGCACGAGTGCGCATTTTCTGGAATTTGCCGTGCTCGGCACACTGCTCTCAGCCGATATTATGCTTCTCGCGTCGCTCTTTCCTTCCGCGCCGCTATCCAAGCGCCATGCCTATTTCTCACTCGCGCTTCCGAGCTCGATCCTATTGGCTGTGGTCGACGAAACGATCCAACGGTTTTCCCCCGGCCGTGCGATGCAATTCATTGACGTACTGATCGACAGTGGCGGTGCGCTCTGTGGCATGCTCGTCTTTGCCGCCGTTTATTTTGCAATCTACGCCCATCGGATCCGCAAGCGTCACCCTGCCATCTCAACTACATAAAGAATCCCCGTCGGCATCTTCTTGTCCGACGGGGGACTTTTATTTTTGCTTTCCCGCCGCGAGAATCGTCTCTGCAAGCCTATAATGCAGGCGATACAAGCACTCCTGCTCGGCTACACTCCGATCGCTCATCAACACCAGCGGTGGCCGCGTCGCTTGCCATGTAGTGGCTCGCTCCTCCAAGATTGCCTGCATGCCTTCAGCCACCGATTCGGTGCGCACACCGTCTGCCTCGAGCACCACGACATCAGGGATCAACACCGACAGCACCCGTTCGGTATGCTTCGCGAGGGCTTCCAGACGCGTGTCGACACCGTCGCTCCACTCCCGTTGCAGGTCTAGACTCGGCCGCAAATCGGACAGCGGTACACCGCCCGAGATCAGCCGCAGTAACGGGCGATCCCCATAGCGAACGTACAGCACGCTTTGCTCACCATACATGCGAGCAAGTCCTGCTACTGTCAGCGCATCGCGGGAGGCGATCTGTCTCGCTGAAAGGCCAAACGAAAGGATCTCGGGCAAAATCACGCCGTCCTCCAAAATCACGCCGAGCTGTGCCTCGGTCTTTTCGTCGCGTTCCCACGCATCAAGCACGCGATGCAAGACGGCCGCCGTGGCCTCGTCCGTGGGGATCGCGTCGCACAGCGAAAGGGTCTGCCGCTCGCATTTTCCCGTGGCAGGACAAAGGGTAACGGTTCGGACGTGCGTTCGGTCGATCGACAGCGTATGAAACCGCAAGCGCTCCGACAAGCGGAGCTTGCGATCGCGCTGCGGACCGTACAGATATTCCCGACCAAGGACCACCCAATGGCTTTCCCGCAGAGCAGTGACGTATTGTGCCGCCGTCACGCTACTGACATGCAACAGAGACGCGACCTCGCCAACGCGAATACTTCCCTCGCGCTCCAGATGGCTCAAAAGGCGGCAAAGGCGCACCGCCGACGGATTTTCCTTGGTTTCCTTACATATCATCGTGCTTCTCCGATCGCTTCGTTACGATTATTATAGCCGAAAATCGTCCGATTGTCAATTCCCGTACCAAAAAGTGACAAAAAACCTCTCTCCATTTGTGTGAAAATCTTGCACTTCCCCTTTACAGAACGCGGTTTTTATGGTATACTATATAGGAATAGGCCCGTATCGGAGAGGAGGTGCGCGATGAATCGGGAGCAAATAAAAACGCCGACAGAGGAACGCGCCGTGCTCGGCGTCCATCATACCGCATCGGCCGCAGAGACCGAGTCGCTCGGTCGCGTGCTGGCCGAAGAATTTCTCCATGGCAAGGATCTTCCGCCCTTCATTGCGCTGTACGGTGACCTCGGCGTGGGAAAGACCGCCTTCGTGCGCGGTTTTACCTCATTGCTCGCGCCCCGTGCGCGCGTCAAATCGCCGACCTTCGCGCTCGTCAACGAATATCGGGGCGATCCCCTCTCGGTCTTTCATTTTGACATGTACCGCATTGCCGACGAGGACGAGCTCTTTTCCATCGGCTTTTACGATTACCTCGAGCGCCGCGGCGTCTGCCTCGTGGAATGGAGTGAAAACATTCCCTTTGCGCTCCCTGAGCGCTATCTGCGCGTGGAGCTCGTCAAAAACGCCCCCGAGAGCGCACCCGACCGCCGTCAAATCACCGTCACCCTCGTGGAGACGTAACAGGAAAGCGAACGCATATGAAAATTTTGGCTCTTGACAGCTCGGCCGTCGTTGCCTCGGTCGCGCTTTGCGAGGACGAGACTCTGCTCGCCGAATACACGCTCAACAATGGCAACACGCACAGCGAAACGCTGCTTCCCATGATCGAGACGCTGCTCTCGCATTTTGGTGTCACAGTCGACGACATCGGTCTCTTTGCCGCCTCGACGGGCCCCGGCTCCTTTACCGGTGTGCGTATCGGTGCGGCCACCCTCAAGGGCTTGGCCTTTGCCAAAAGCACGCCCTGCGTGGGAGTCTCGACACTTGAGGCTCTGGCCGAGAACGCCGTTTCCTGTCGCGGATTGATCTGCCCCGTGATGAACGCACGCCGCTCGCAGGTCTACACGGCGCTCTTTCGATCGGACGGCCGAACGCTGACTCGTCTGATGGACGATTCCGCGCTCTCCATTGCCGAGCTCGATGAGCTTCTTTCGGCCTACAGTGAGGAGGTCAGCTTCGTAGGGGACGGCTATCGGATCACCCTCGACGCGCTGAAAAAGACCGCCGCACGAGAGATCCCCGACCGCCTGCGCCATCAATCGGCATATTCGGTTGCTCAGGTCGCACGCCGCGCGTATGAGCATGGACAGTCCACCACCGATTCCGCACTTGCCGTCACCTACCTGCGCCCGTCGCAGGCCGAGCGCGAGCGACTTGAGCGCGAGAACAAGCAATAAATTACTTATCGAAACTCATTTCAGAAAGGGATACGTCATGAATATTGTTATCGGATGCGATCACGCGGGCTACGCCTTCAAGGATGCCGTGATCGCGCACATGAAGGAGGCGGGCCACACGGTCATCGACGTCGGCACGAACTCCCCCGAAAGCTGTCACTACCCCATTTACGCGCGCGCCGTCTGTGAGAAGATCCTCGCCGGCGAGGCTGAGCGTGGCATTCTAATATGCGGCACAGGCATCGGCATGTCCATCGCCGCCAACAAGCACCGCGGCATTCGTGCCGCCTGCTGCTCGGATACCTTTTCCGCCCGTCTGACGCGCGAGCACAACGATGCCAACGTTCTCTGCTTCGGCGAGCGCGTGGTTGGCCTCGGTCTTGCGCTGGATCTCGTCGACGCCTTTCTCGGCGCCGAATATCTCAACAACGGTAACCACGTTCCGCGCGTAGCCATGCTTCGCGAGATCGAAGAGGACAATCGCTGAACAAAATCCATTGCGAAAGGAGAACTCCCCTCGTGTGCATCAAAAAAATCGTAGGCGCGCTTCGCGCCATTTCGGGCTCGGATCACCCGAAAAATTATACCAGTGCCATCATCGCGGCGGCCGGTCTTTCGGAGCGCTTCGGCGGTGTGACCACCAAGCAGATGACCGAGCTGTGCGGCGTTCCCGTACTCTTGCACACGCTCCGTGCCTTTGAGCGCACCGAGTGCATTCATGAAATCATCATCGTGGCCAAGCGCAACGAGATCCCCTTCTGGGAAACACTTTGCCGCAATCACGAGTTGACCAAGGTATCGAAAATCATTCCCGGCGGCCTCACCCGTCAGGAATCGGTCATGAACGGTTTTGAGGCCGTCAACGAGCGCTCCAAGTACGTTGCGATCGCCGACGGCGCACGCTGTCTGATCACCCCCGAGCAGATCACCTCGGTCTGCCGTGCGGCCTACAAGTATAAGGCTGCCACGGCGGCGCACCGCGCCACGGATACCGTCAAAATTGCCGACAAAAAGGGCTTTATCGACTCGACCGTCGACCGCGAGACCGTCTGGCTTGCGCAAACGCCGCAGGTCTTTAAGACCAAGCTCTACCGCGCCGCCGCCTATACCGCGCTCAAGAAGGGCTTGACCGTCACCGACGACAATTCCCTTGTGGAGGCTGTCCGCCACCCCATTCGTCTGGTCGAATGCGGTGCGGAGAACATCAAGCTTACGACGGCCGCCGATCTGATCGTAGCCGAGGGTATTGTCAAGAGCCGTATGAGCGAATCGGACGCCGTTATTATGGACATTGAAAGAGAGGTATTCGGAAAATGATCCGTATCGGTCACGGATATGACGTTCACCGTCTCGTCGAGGGTCGCAAGCTGATCCTCGGGGGCGTAGAAATCCCGCACGAAACGGGCTTGCTTGGCCATTCGGACGCCGACGTGCTTCTGCACGCGATCGCCGATGCCATTCTCGGCGCGGCCGCGCTCGGCGACATCGGCAAGCTTTTTCCCGACAGCGATCCTGCCTATGAAAACGCCGATAGCCTTCTGCTTCTCAAAAAGGTCGGCGTACACCTTTACACCGCAGGCTACCGCATCGTAAATATCGACGCGACGGTGCTCGCGCAGGCGCCGAAGCTCGCGCCTCACATTCGCCAGATGCGTGCAAACATTGCGCGCACGCTCGAGCTGGATCCCTCGGCCATCAGCGTCAAGGCAACCACCGAGGAGGGGCTTGGCTTTACGGGCGAGAAGCGCGGCATTGCCGCGCATGCGGTCTGTTTGATCGAAAGCTTGAGCTGAACTCAATACGGCGGCGTAGCCTGGGCCACGCCGCCATCAAGCTGAAATGCGCCCCGAACGGCTAAAATCCACACGTCCTTTTCCCTTCTCCGTCATGGCCGTTCTTTACGCATGGGTCTTCCTTCCATCATATGACGGATGCAAAAAAAGCGACAGCCGTTCCAACGGCCGCCACGCGGACATTTCTCCCCAAAAGCACGAAAATTGCGCGGCTTCCGCGCGGCTTTTGCCCTCAAATCCACACGTGAAACCTATTTATTTTTTTACATAAGAAAGGCAGGTTCCCCTATGTTTATCGTATCTCCCTCCGCACTCTCCGCCGATTTTGCAAAGCTCGGTGAAGAAATTCAAAAGGTTCACGCCGCAGGTGCCGATTATATTCACCTCGACGTTATGGACGGCATGTTCGTGCCCAACATGAGCTTCGGTGCACCCGTGATCGCTTCGATCCGCAAGGCAAGCGACATCGTATTTGACGTGCATCTCATGATCACCGAGCCCCAGCGCTACATCGACGATTTCGTTAAGGCCGGCTCGGATATCATCACCATTCACTACGAGAGCTGTGACGATCCCCACGCCGTGATCCGCGCGATCCGCGAAAAGGGCGTGCGTGCCGCGATCTCGCTCAAGCCCGCAACGCCCGCAGAGGCCATCTTCCCGATGCTCAAGGATCTGGACATGGTGCTCGTCATGACCGTAGAGCCCGGCTTTGGCGGTCAGAAGATGATGCCCGATATGCTCGAAAAGGTTCGTGCGATTCGCAACTATGCGAACGCAAACGGCTTCGAGAACCTCGACATTGAGGTAGACGGCGGCATTACGGCCGAGAACGTCGCCCTCATGACCGAGGCGGGTGCCAACATCGTCGTTGCAGGATCGGCGATCTTTAAGCCGAACTACGCCGAGGTCATCGCCAAGATGAAGGAAGAGGCCGCCACGCATCCGTTCAAGGGTTAAAATTAGTTTATGTTGAATATTTATTGAGGGGCTTTTTTCAAAAAAGCCCCTCGCATTCTATATTTATGTATCTTACAGCTCCTCAACGGCTACAACGCCGTCAAGCTTCGCAATGCTGGCCATCAGATTCTGCAACACGATTTTACGCGGCACGCGCATCGAGAAGATTGCGCAAGGATGTCTGCCCGAGCCTACGCTCTTGGTGATCTCCACGTCAATCACATGCACGCCATCCTTCTTGATCTCGTCCATGATGATACCAAGCGCGGCATTCTGCGAGTACTCTACGTACAAATTAAAGGTTCTGGCACTCGAAACGATCACGTACTCCAAGCGGGCAAAAACGAGCTCAGCCAACAGCACGATAGCCGTGGCCGCCACTGCCGCCTCAACGAAGCCCGCGCCACAGCACAGACCCACGATCGCATTCGCCCAAAGGCCTGCCGCCGTGGTCAAGCCCTTGACCTGACGGCGCTTCGTAATGATGATCGTGCCCGCACCGATAAAGCCGATGCCTGCGATGACCTGCGCGCCCAGACGCGCCATATCGGTAAACAATCCAAGTTCAAGCGTCAAAAACTGGCTGGTCAGCGTGGTCATAGCCGCGCCCAGACAGATCAGAATATGCGTACGGAAGCCCGCGGGGCGGCGCTTGCGCTCACGCTCAATACCGATCAGCCCGCCGCAGATCACAGCCAGCACGAGACGAATGGAAACCGACAAAAGATCCAGATCGCCGCTTCTCAAAAAATTCAAAGCCTCTATCATATTCGGTTCCTCCTCTCTTAAAGCTCTTCAATGCTGCGAATGGCGTCAACCTCCGCAATGGCGGTCAACAAAACGGTATGCGCCTGCTTCTTGGGAAGCTGAAGCGTAAAAATCGCGCGCGGATACACAATATCCTCCGAGGGCTTCGGCTTCGAGATCTCTACGTCAAAAATACGAACGTCCTGCGATTTGATGCGCTCGATGATCTGCGCCAGATCGTCGATATGCTCGAACTCTATGTAAAGGTTCACGTTGCGAGAGCGAGACAGGATCAGGTACTCAAGCTTCGAGAATACGACGATAACCAGAATGATCAGCGCACAGCCGATCAGCGCCGCGGTATAAAAGCCCGCTCCGATGGCAAGGCCCATACACGCCGCCGCCCAAAGGCCTGCCGCGGTCGTCATGCCCTTGACCTGCTGACGGCTCGTAACGATGATCGTTCCCGCGCCGATAAAGCCGATACCGTTGATGACCTGCGCGCCAAAGCGTGAAACGTCGGTTCGGTAGGTTGTCGGGTCAATTCCCCACAAGCCACTCGAGATCATATGATGAAGATAAACGCCGAGCACCATGGTCAGCGCCGCGCCCATGCATACCAGCATATGGGTGCGAAAGCCTGCCGCACGGCGTCGTTTGCCTCGTTCAATACCGATGATACCGCCGCAAAAGGCCGCCACACCGAGGCGAAGCAACATATCCCATAAAGGCATTTGCCATTTCCTCACTTTCTTTTTTTCGCAAAAACAAAAGAGATGCGATATACATTATATTATATCGCATCTCGAGCACTTTTGCAATAGTTTTGTAAATTATTTTTTAACAATATTCCCGTCCGAACGCAAAATGACGTCAAAGCGCAGGCGTTGACCGTTCCGTAGCACCGAAACCGAGACGGTATCCCCCGGCTCATAGCCGAGAAGCACCTCCTCAATATCCGACGGCCTCGTTACCGCCCGATCACCGAGCGAGATAATCAAGTCACCGCGCACGAGCACCTCGGCCGCTCCTCCCTGCTCGGAAAAGTCAGTGACCCGCACGCCAAAGACGCCATCCGTTTCGTAGGCCTCACCGACGATCCCGAGCTTGGCGGCGCGCACGCTGACGGCCGCCAACATCTCGTCGGTGAGCGTCTCACCCGTCCGCATTGCCTCAAGAATTCCGAGAGCGCCGTCGGTAGGAATCGCAAAGCCCATGCCGGCAAACTGATTACCCAGCTTCATGGTCACCATGCCGACCACCTCGCCGCGGCTATCAAACAGCGGACAGCCCGAATTACCGGGATTGACCGGCGCATTGGTCTGAATAAGCTTCATTTTCTTTTCAAGGGTATGGCCGCCCTCGCCATAGATCTTCACGGTGCGTAAGCAATAGGAGACCTCCCCCGAGGACACGCTCCCTGCGTAATCGAGCGAGGCGGGCGTTCCGATCGCCACCACGCGCTCGCCAGGCAAAAGCGAAGCCGACGAGCCAAGTGTCACGGGCGAAAGCCCCGTTGCCTCGATCTTCAACAGTGCAAGATCGGTGAGTGCATCGCCGCCGACCACCTGCGCCTCGTAGCGGCTCTCATCGGCAAGAATGACCTCCACACGTGTCATATCCGCCACGACATGATAGGCCGTAGCGATATAACCGTCCTCACGGAGCACAAAACCCGATCCGATGCCGCTGCTCTGTCCGTTTTGCACCGAGATCGACACCACCGACGAGATACAGCGATCGTAAAGCTCGGGCGTGCTCAATGCATGTTCTGCGTCGCCGTAATGGTTGACGTACACCACCTTTTGCGCGGGTGTCCCGTCATCTGTCTCGGGCAAGACCTCGGGAATCTCTCCCTCTCCCGGCCACAGGCAAAGCACGCCGATCATGAGTAAAAAAGCCGTCAGCAGTGACGCCGACATCACAAGATACCCGCCGAAGCGTGCCGAGCCGCGCCGCCGCTTACGCGCCTTGCCTGCCCGCTCCTCCTTTCGAAGCACCACTACGTCAGCGTCGGGCAAGTCCGCTACCTTTGTCATACGGCGCTCGCCCACAGAATCGGGGAGTGTACGTGGCGGACATTCGACAGGAAAGGCATGTGGCAGGATTTCGCTCGGCTCGCCAGTCGGCCTCGGATCGTCGATCCGAGGCGGCTTTTCCTTCGGATCTCTCTCGTTTTCGTATTCCTCGGGGCATTTCTTTTGCTCCTGCTCGTTCGGATCACCGAGCGTATCGCCGAAAAACGGCCACCGTCCTCTGTTTTCGTCATGGAAATTCATGGATACACCTCTGAAAAAAGGCTGTTGCCACGAAGGCAACAGCCAAAATCGCTTGTATCTTTAGTCTTTCCGTACGAGGCACATTTATTCGCCCGTCAGCGTAAAATGGAAGCAGCAATTCTTACCGAATTCACTCTCAACCCAAATGCTTTCATCGTGCGCGTCGATGATGGTTTTCGAGATAAACAAGCCAAGGCCAACGCCCGTTTTGTTCAGCCCGCGGCTCTTGTCACTCTTATAGAAGCGCTCAAACACATACGGCAGATCGGCAGGTGCGATGCCCTGCCCCTCGTTATAGACCGACACGGCGATCTTACGGTTCTTCAGCCGCACGATGCGAAGCTGAAGCAGTGAGCCATCCGACGAGAATTTGATGGCGTTATCGCAAAGATTATAGAGGATCTGATAGATCGCGTCGCGGTCTGCGAGAACGGTCATGCGCTCCTCGTCGCAATAGAAATCGACCTCCAGCGCACGGCTGTTGATCTTTTGCTCAAAGGAGATCAGAATTTCGCGCCCCATCTCGCAAATATCAAAGGGCGCCATCGTAAACTTGCGCTCGCCCGCTTGAATGCGCGAAAGGTCGAGCAAAGAGGCCACGAGTCGCGACAGCCGCTGGATCTCCGATGAAACGATCTGCAAATAATAGCGATGCTTTTCGGGCGGAATGACGCCATCGAGAATGCCGTCGATGAAGCCCGAGATGGAGGTCATCGGCGAACGCAGGTCGTGCGAAACGTTCGACATAAAGGTATTACGCATGGTATCGTAATTGTCCATGGCCTCAGCCATGCTGTTAAAGGCCACCGCCAACTCAGCCACCTCGTCGTCGCCGTGCACGGGCACGCGCGTATCGAACTTACCCGATGCAAACGCCTTGGCCGCGCGGCTGATCTCCTTCAGGGGCGCAATGACGCGGTCAGTAATCAGATAAACGGCAATCAATGCCGCCAACAGCACCCACAGAATTGCCACGACGATCGCCTTGACGATGACGTTCAGCAGATCGGCCATCATCATCGAATTGGCGCAAACAAACACCGCGCCACAAACATTTCCCGACGCATCGTACAGCGGGTGTGCGCAGATCGCGTGCTTTTCGGGAAATACGCCCTCGATCGACTCCTTTTCCAAAAGGAGATTGCCCGCCATCACCGTTTGCATCAACGAAGAAGGCATGCGGACATCGGTTCCGATGGCGTTCTCCTCCTTACCCTCCGCGAGCAAAATACTGCCGTCGTAATCCACAAGCAACAGCGTCAGGTCCTTGGAGTACACGTTGGCCACGGCAAGCATACTGCCGATGTCGTCGGTCTCCATCGCAACCAGCTCGCGCAGTCCCTTCCCACGCTCCTTACTCATCTTGTTTTCCAGAAACGACACCGACGCACTCGCCGTCGTTTCCATGATGTCTACCTTGGCCTGCTCGGAATACTGGGCAATAATCGCCGAGATCACGCCGATCACCAAGGAGAAGCTAATGAGAATGATCAGCATAAACGCCGATATGTATTTTGCAAAAAGGCTTTTGAACATTTCATTCCCCTTTCGTGCCGCGGTCATGCGGTACGCTCGTTTTCAAAAAGCGGGGGCCGTGCCCACCAAGCGGTAGTGCCACAGCCCCCCTCTTTCGATCCTCTGCGGCGATCAGCCGAGAAGCTCGAATTTATACCCGACACCCCAAACCGTCTTGAGCGTCCATTTGTCCGAAACGCCCTCCAGCTTTTCGCGCAGACGCTTCACGTGTACGTCTACCGTGCGCGAGTCACCGAGATAATCGAATCCCCAGACCTTGTCAAGAAGCTGGTCACGGGTGAATACGATATTATAGTTCGAGGCCAGGAAATACAGCAGCTCGAGCTCCTTCGGCGGCACGTCCACAGGCTTGCCGCGGAGCTTCAGCTCGTACTTCTGATGGCTGATCTCGATGTTTTCAAACTTAATGACCTCATCGTCGTTCTGATTGGTATGGGT
>CAYULZ010000052.1:0-10737 GCA_964445865.1 uncultured Lachnospiraceae bacterium
GCGAATTCAAGGCCAACGGCTTTATGCAGAACGACCTCAAGCACACGCGCGGCGTGCTTTCGATGGCGCGCACGCAGGATCCCGACTCGGCATCGTCGCAGTTCTTCGTGATGCATATGGATGCGCCGCATCTCGACGCGCAGTACGCGGGCTTCGGCAAGGTGACCGAGGGACTTGACGTCCTCGACGCCATCGCATCGGTCAAGACGGGAACGTACGGCTGGTATATGCAGGACGTACCGAAGGTGCCCGTGGTGATCGAGAAGATGGAGATTGTGAGCAAGTAAGCCGTTCGTTTTTATGAGAAACAAGAATAATAAGCATCTTGGAATAGAAATTGATCCGGAACTGCACTATAAACTTCATTATATATCAAAATATTACGGTCGTTCGGCAAACGGAGAAATCCTTTATTTGATAAGACAAGAAATCAAAGCATTTGAGAAAAATGAGGGAGCCATTGAAATCCCCAAAACACAAATTAATTTCGTTTCGTGGCAGTATAAAAAGGCACTTATGGTTTTTACCATAAGTGCCTTTTTGTTCCTTCAGGTAATCGCTTGGCGAAGCCAACATCACGCAGAGCAGGCGCTGTCAGAGGCGGAGCTCTGCGTTGCGTTTTTAAGGATTAACGTTAGCGGCCTCGCCCTTTTTTTTAAAATATTCCTCAAACACGGCGGCGACGGTTTCCGACGCGAGGTAGCCGTGCTTACCTTCGTCAATTACGCAGGTAGCGACGATCTCGGGCGCGTCAAGCGGCGCGAAGCCCGAAAACAGGGCGTAATCGGTCTTGCCCGTGTACTCGGCCGTACCCGTTTTGCCGCCGACCGTTACGGGAACGTCCGCAAAGCGGCGTTGTACCTCGGGATTCTGCGAGATCACGAGCCCCATGGACTCCATGAGGATCGCGTGTACGTCGCTGTTTATGATACCCGCGTCGAGGGCGGTCGTTTCGTGGGCGTAGAGCACCTCGCCCGAGTAGAACTTATGCACCGAATCGAGAATATGCGCCGAATAGCGCGTGCCGCCGTTCGCGAGTGACGCCATATAGACGCTCATTTGCAGGGGCGTATAGCCGTGATCGGACTGCCCGATGGCGGCGTGAATGTCGTTGGCCTTCGTCCAGATCGTATTTTGCGCGCTGTATCCGGGGCCTGCCACCGTACCGAGCGCCTCGGGCAGCTCGATTCCCGTCGGCACGCCGAGACCGAGGCGGGTGGTATAGGCCGTCACCTGCGAAATGTCGTTCAGCGCGTGATCGAGAATGCTGTAAAAGAAGACGTTGCAGGAGCTTTGGATCGCAAGCTTCACGTCAATGTCATGCACGGGATCGTGTGTATACGTGCACTTCGGGTTGCCGTGATCGGGATAAACGCCATAGCATTGGTAGCAGGTGTCCGTGGTGATTGCCCCGTTTTGCAGCGCGGCGAGAGCCACGCCCATTTTATAGGTCGAGCCGGGGGCATATACGCCGTTTAAGGCACGGTTGAGGAAGGGAGAATTGGGGTTTTCCGTCAGAGAGGCTACGTAGTCCTTACTGTCGAAGCGCGTCAGATCGTAGGTCGGATAGGTTGCGGCCGCAAGGAGTGCGCCTGTGTTCGGGTCGAGTACCGTGCACGCACCGCCCTTGGCCGTCGGGATCGAGGTGACGTTTTCGGCAAGTGCTTCCTCGGCCGCGATCTGCAGGTCAATGTCGATCGTCAGATAGACGTCGTTGCCGCCGACCGGCTCGGTCTCATAATATTTTTCTATGATGTTGCCCTGGTCGTCGTAACGAATGACCATCGTGCCGTCCTGCCCGCGCAGCCATTCCTCAAACTGCTTTTCGCAGCCCTCAATGCCGACTGTCGCGTCCATCGGATAGCCGAGCTCGCTGTAATAATCGGCGTTTTCTGCCGTGATTTTGCCGACGCGGCCGAGAATGTGCGAGGCGATGCCGGGGTAAGCGTAAACGCGCTCCGAGCCTGTGGTGAAGTTTGCGCCCTCGATGCGGGCCTCCTCAATGTGCGTGATCATCGCCATATTGACGTCGGTCGCAACCGTATAGGACTGATACGCGCCGAAGCCGACGCGTTCCATTTCGTAAAGCAGGCGCAGAAGGGCCGTGATCTCCTCGTTGGTGTAGAGGTCGGTCGAGAGCTTGTAGCGTGCGACGAGATAATCGACCACGTCGTCGGCACGCGTTTCCTTTTTCTCCATGTCATGTGACTGCAAAAAGCGCTCGTAGTAATAGGTCTCGCTTGACTCCTTGTCCGAAAGCTCCTCACAGAATTTCAGATGGGGATACGTGCCCTCTAGTACGTAATAATCCTTGGCGAGACGGTCGCCGTTGCCCGTGTCCGAGAGGGCCTTCAGGATCGCGAGAAGCGACTGATTGATCTCGTGTCGGGTATCGGGCATCGCGCCGTATTCAAAAATCAGGTCATAGCTCGTCTTGTTGCCGACGAGAAGCTTGCCGTTGCAGTCGTAGATCTCGCCGCGCAGCCCCGCGACCGTCACGGTGCGTATTACCGTGTTGTCGTCGTCCGCGGGGTTGCGACTGCCGCGGATCTGCACGACCGCCAGTACCGTGAGAAAGATGACCAGCAGCAAAACAAACAGACACGCGGGGATCATATACCGCCTCGCCGTGGGCGGCCTTGCCTGAAAATTTTTCATCGTACCGTTCCTTTACTATGGAAGAAGGGAGAGCAGGAAAAGTCCTGCAAAGGCGGTCAGCGCGCACGCGACGCCCGCATTGAGAAAGACGTTGCCCACGCGTCCCTTACGCGG
The DNA here is from genome assembly GCA_964445865.1 of uncultured Lachnospiraceae bacterium. Taxonomy (GTDB): domain Bacteria; phylum Bacillota; class Clostridia; order Oscillospirales; family CAG-272; genus HGM12713. The sequence continues at coordinate 2,773 of CAYULZ010000052.1, forward strand.
CGGAGGCAAAAGCCCTGCGTCCAACGAATATTGCTTTTTTGCGCGAATCAGCAGCACCGTTCCGACGATCGCCATACCGTAGATCACCACGTCGTAGGCGAGAAGCACGAGGAGCGGGAGCAGATAGGGCTCGAGAAGCGAAACGTCGGGTGTGCCCGAGGCGGCCAGCTCCTCCAACAAAAGCGTCAGCTTTTCCAGATCGAGCCATTCGATCAGCCAGGGGGCGAACACGCCGCCAAGCAGGTTGATCGCAATGTGATAAAGCGTAGAGTAGACGAGCTTGCCTGTCTTGACGTAGACGAGAGCAAAGACCAGCCCGAGGCCGAACGCATAGAAAAATTGGAAGAAGTTTCCGTGCGCGAGGCCGAAGATCGCGGCCGAAAGAACGATAGCGTAGCCCTCGCCGAGGGGGAGCAGATAGCGGCAGAGGAGCTTGCGGAAGAAGATCTCCTCGAGGATCGGCGCGAGAATGGCAACGAAGATCAGATTGATCCACCAGGGCGTGCCGACGGTCGAGGCCTCGACGGGATTCTCCAACGAGCGGCCGAGTAGCATATCGAGCCACAAAATGAGCGACTGCGACAGATAATTGCCGACCGTCATGACGGCAAATGCGGCGCAAAGGCCGCCGAGCCATTTCCCCACGCCCATGGGGGTCTTGAGCGGGATCACCGAGGGAAGGGGGCGCAGGATCAGCCAGAAGGTCGGGAAAGCTACAAGATAAAGAGGAAGAAAGGAGAGCAGATGTTGCGTGATCGGATGGCCGTAGATCGCGGGAAAAAATTTTGCGATCAGCGTGGAGAGCAGAAGCTGCACGGCGACGTTGACAACGATCAGCGCGGCCGTAGCAAAGCCTACGCGCGAGAAATAGCGGCGCGCATCGTCGTCGGAGAGCGTGCCTGTAACGGGATCAAGTGGAAAACGGATCTTTTTTGTCGTATTCAATGGGAAACCACCTTTCAAAACAAGAGCATAGCGTGGATTGCGTGTTAAAAGCGGAAGCGATTGCGTGCGCGAAGCGGGATCTGGCAGAGCTTGACGAGGGGATAGACCGGCATCGTCAGAAGCGCCGTGACAAGGCATTCGCGCAGAAGCACGCCGCCGAGATGGGCGGCTGTGGGCATCGGCCCTGCCACGAGAGCAAAGCAGAGAAGTGTGTAAAGCGCGCGCAGAGCAAGCGCAGGAAGCATGAGCAAAACGTAAGAGGGGAAGGTCGCGAGCATCTTCGACGCGGGCAGGCAGAGCGCGAGCGCCACGGCAAGATAGAACAGCGGCGAGAGAAAGAAGCTCGTCGCGCCGAGCGCGTCGATCAGCACGCCGGCACCGATCGCCACGGCGGTGGCGGCATAGACCGAGTCAAGCAGAAGCACGCCGAGGACGAGGCCGAGCAACAGATCGGGCGTCGCGGGGCAGATATGGAGCTCCGCAAAGAAGGAGCACGATGCCGTCGCGAGCAGAAGCGTCAGAATGCCATAGAGCAAAATTCGTTTCCAGCGCGCGCCGTGCAAGGTTTCGGGAGAGGGCGTTCTCGTTGTCATTTCTTCGTCCCTCCCGTTGGATCCTCGTAGCCGCAGATGATGACCAGACGGTCAATGCGGTCAAGGGCGGTGAAGTCAACGGCGGGCTCGATCTCGGCGACGAGCGTTCGCGTTGCCTCGTCGGCTTCGATCGAGACGACAGTGCCGAGCAGAAGCCCCGAGGGATACATGCTGCCCGAGCCACTCGTGTAGACGCGATCTCCCACGCGAATGTCGGCGTCGGCGTTGATATAGGTCATGCGGCAGTTGCCGCCGTTTCGCAGAGAGGGATCTCCCTCGGCCACGCCGACGGCGCCCGTGCGGTCGGTATAAACGCCGACGGCGCTTGCCGTTTCGACGACGGTTACAACGCGGCACCAATCGAGGCCTGCCTCGCTGACGTAGCCAAAGAGGCCACCCTCAAAGATGACGGGCATTTCCGTCTTGACGCCGTGCACCGTACCGCGGTCAAGCGTGAGAATCGTTGCATAGTTGCCTGCCTCGCGCGCAATGATCCGCGCGTCAGTCAAGAGGTAATCGGGGTGATCGTTATGAAATTGCAAATAGCCCTTGAGCCATTCGTTTTCGTTCTGAATGACCTCGGCATCGTGCTCCTGCAAGCGAAGCTCCTCGAGCTCGGCACGGAGCGCGGCGTTTTCCTCCTTGAGGCGGTCGTAGTCGGTGAAGATGTCGGTAAAGCCGTTGACGGCATCGGCGATCTTGGAACCCGCTAAGGAAAAGGGCTTCGATACCGTTACCAGCGCGCTTCGCAGAAGATCGGTACGGCCAAAGGCGGCAAAGACCGAGGGGACGAGCACAAGCACGAGCGCGATCGCCACACAGATGATAAAGAATTTCGAGCGGAAGAATTTCATGCGTCGGGCTCCCTTCCGTCCGTCGCGGACACATCAAGGGGGAGGATACGGCAGTCGGGGTAAGCAACCCCGTATTCGACCGTAAGGCCCGATAAATCGTTTGGCTTTTCGATGCGCTCCCACGCATCGGGAGTGCCCGCAAAGCAGATTTTCTCAAGCGCGTCGAGCCCAGTGAGGGCGTTTGGTCCGATGGCCGTCAGCGTGTCGGGCAGATAGAGTACGGTGACTGCCTCGTTTCCGTTCTTGGCAAAGGGCGCATCGCCGAGTGCGGTCACGCGGAGACCCATCAATCGGTTTGGCACGTAGAGGACGCCGTCGCCGTCGGCAAAGAGCGAGGTGATACAAAGTCCCTCAACCGCCGCCGAGCAGGAAAGACGGAGCATTCGATGGAGAGCGTCTTTTTTGAAACGGCTGTACAGCACGGCCACTGCGATCGCGGCGCAGAGGCCGACGAGCACGTTTGCCACGACCGCGACAACGATCGCAAGCGCGACGACCGCGCCCATGCAGATGACGAGCGTCAGGTAAAAGCGGTCGAAGCGGCGCATGCGGTAGACGTAGCGCGCGGCAGAGGATAAGGAGCGTTCCGCGTCGGCGGAAAGCTTTGGTAGGGCGTTCGGATTGCGTTTCATGCGGAATTCTCCTTTCACAGATTTTCTCGGAGGGCTCATCGGCCGCGGTAGCGGAGCAAGGAGCCCATTTCTCCCTCGGTTTCAATCACGCGCAGAATGCCGTTACACACGCTTTCAAGCGGCCGCTTGGCGCGCGTGACGCGCAAACCCGTTCGCTCCTCGATCAGTCGGTCGATGCCGGGGAGCATCGCACCGCCGCCCGTGAGCATGATGCCGAAGTCGTAAATGTCGGACGAAAGCTCGGGGGGCGTTTGCTCGAGCGTCGATTGGATCGTGCGAATGATCTGCTCTAAATGCTCGGAAAGCGCCTCGCGCACCTCGGCGGAGTGTACACGGATCATCGCTCCGAGACCGGTGCGTAGATTGCGACCGCAGATTTCCATTTCCCCGCGGTCGGCCGAGGGGTGCGCCGAGCCGATGCCGAGCTTGAGATCCTCGGCACCCGTCGTGCCGATGAGCACGTCGCGGCTCTTTCGCAGATAGGAAACGATCGCCTCGTCAAAGGCGTTGCCCGCTACGCGGAGTGTCGCGGTACCTGAAATGCCGCCAAGGCTGATGACGGCGACCTCGGTCGTACCGCCACCGATGTCGACAATCATACTGCCGCGCACGCCCTGCACGCGCAGGCCCGTGCCGATGGCGGCAGCGATGGGCTCATCCATGAGCGCGACACTTCGCGCGCCCGCCTCAAAGATGGCGTCCTCGACGGCGCGCTTTTCGACCTCGGTCACGCCGTGCGGAATGCAGGCGATCACCGAGGGGCGGCTGAAGAAGGAGATCGCGTCGGTTTGTTCAAAGAAGATGCGGAGCATTTTGGCGGTGACATCAGGATCGGCAATGACGCCGTCCTTCATGGGACGAATGGCAAGAATGCCCTCGGGGGTCTTGCCCAGCATGTTGCGGGCCTTTGAGCCGATGGCTACCACGTCTCGGGTCGCGCGGCTGATCGCCACCACCGACGGGCAACGCAACACGATGCCGCGGCCCTTCATACACATCAGCGTGTTGGCGGTACCGAGATCAATGCCGAGAATTTTTCCCATGACCATGCTCCTTTCTTTGTATTTTTTCAAAAAATCATCCACCCATACGGCTACGGTGCGCAGCACGCAAAAGGTTTCGGTCGACCCTTTTCAAAGGGTCGCGCGGTCGAGGGCGCGAAGCCCTCGTCGCCCGTCGCAACGGGCGAAATTCCCCCATTGGCTTTTCTTTTTGCCAAGCGAAAGTTTCTTGAAAAGAAACTTTCACAAGACTTGTTGCGAAGCAACATGTCGGACTTTGGGCCTTACGGACTCCAAAGAAAAAGCGAGTAAACAATTTATACGCCGCAATCGGCGATGCGATTACGAATATAACTCCTCGCCCGTGATGTGCAGATACTGCTCGGCGAGGACGTGAATGGGCAGGCCGACGACGCCGAAATAACAGCCGTCGATGCCCTCGATCCAGCGCGAGAAGGCGCCTTGAATGCCGTATGCTCCCGCCTTATCCATCGGGTCTCCCGAATCGACGTAGCACTCGATCGCTTCGTCGGGAATGGACGCGACGCGCACGGCGGTATCGCTGTGCGTGGCGTGCGCTACGCCGCTTACGGTCACAGCTACGCCCGTGATGACGTGATGCACCCGACCGCGAAGCAGACGGAGCATGCGACAGGCGTCCTCGCGCGAAGTCGGCTTGCCGAGGATCTCGCCGTCGCAGACGACGACAGTGTCGGCCGACAGCACGACGGTGTCCTCCGTTTTTTCAGCGTTCGATAGGGAATTCCATACGGCGAGGCCCTTGCGCCGTGCCAGCTCCTCGGCAAAGAGGGCGGGCTCGCAGAGATCGCTGTGCTCGTCGGTGTCCGATACGCGGACGGTAAAATCAACGCCGAGCGCCGAGAGGATCTCGCGGCGGCGGGGAGAGGCCGAGGCCAGAATGATGTGCTTCATGCGTATATTTGCTCGAAAAAATCCGAAATCCTTTGTAAAATGGAAGTATGTATAATACCTCATCTTCCATTATAACACAAATCGCCGCCGTTTGCAAGAAACTTTGCAAGATATTTATAATAATTGTGAGAAAATTCCGCAAATCTTCACAAAAAAATCAACGCGCTTCTTGCAAAAGGCGCGCGGGTGTGGTATACTGAAACCAAAGAAACGGGACAAGGAGGGAGATGAATGTCACAAAACGCGCCGATGTGCGAGGCACTGAAGGCGGCGTTGGCCGCACACGAGCTCTCTCTGCTTTGGTACGACACGCTCGATTCGACCAATAACGAGGCCAAGCGGCGAGCGGCTTCGCTGTCTCTGCCCGCCGTCCTCATTGCCGATACGCAAACCGCAGGTCGCGGCCGGATGGGGAGAAGCTTTTTCTCACCGCGCAAGACGGGGCTTTACTTTTCGTATCTGACCGATCGGAGTGCCCCTGCCGAAACCGTCGGACTGACGGCCGCCGCCGCCGTCGCCGCCGCTCGTGCGATCGCGCGCGTGACGGGGATCGAGACCGAGATCAAATGGGTCAACGATCTCTTGCTTGACGGCAAAAAGGTCGCGGGGATCCTCGCCGAGCGCTTTTCGGCGGAGGGGCGGCTCTTTACCGTCGTCGGCATCGGGATCAATCTGCATACCGCCGCGTCCGACTTTCCCGAGGAGCTGCGGCAAAAGGCGGGCTCGCTCGGCAAGGTCACAGTTGACCGCGAGGCGCTCGTGCTCGCGCTTTCCGAGGAGCTGCACGCGCTCGTGACCGCCCTACCGGACCGTACCTTTATGGAAGAATACCGCGCTCGCTCGGCCGTGCTCGGCCGCCGTGTGTGCTATACCGTAAACGGCTCGTCGTACGAGGCCGTTGCCACCGCCATCGACGACGAGGGGGCGCTCATCGTCCGCCGTGAGGACGGTGGGGAGACCCGACTCGCGAGCGGCGAAATCTCGCTCTCCTACGAGTGGGAATAAAATCGATCAAGGAAGGAGCAACGACATGGAATCTATGACAAACCGCGGACGCTTCATCGTATTCGAGGGCATTGACGGAAGCGGAAAAACAACGCAGACCCAGCTTCTTTGTGCCCATCTGCGCGCGCAGGGCAGAGAGGTCACCTTGACTGCCGAGCCGACCGCGCTTCCAACGGGACGTGCTCTGCGTGAGGCCCTTTCGGGCAAAGTTAAAAAAAGCGAATGCGAGATGGCCGCGCTTTTCGTTGAGGATCGCATTGCGCACAATAACGCGCCCGAGGACGGCATTCGCGCCCTGCTCGCCCGCGGCATTGACGTCATCTGCGACCGCTATTATTACTCCACGCTTGCCTATCAGGGGCACACGACCGATTATGCGTGGGTCAAGGGCATGAATCTCGATTGCCCCGATATTCTCGCGCCAGACCTTTGCATTTACCTCGACCTGCTGCCCGCGCAGAGCCTGGAGCGCATTCGCCGTGGCCGCGATTCGGTCGAGATCTACGAGAATGAGGAAACGCTCGCCCGCGTGCGCAACACCTTTTTGCGCGTGATCGACGACCTCTCTGCCCGTGATCGCATCGCCGTCGTGGACGCCTACTGCTCCCCCGAGGAGATCGCCGCCGAGATCGCAGCACTCGTCGATGCCCTTGCTTGTTGACGAAAAAACATGTTTTGGCTGGTTTTAAAGCCATTTTTAAAAAAGATAGCAATATTTGTCTTAAAAAAGCGGCTTTTTGTCTTGAAACGGCCCGTTATATGCTTTATAATAACAAATAGAATAAACCATTTGGAGGTGCTTTTATGAGTTTTCCTATCGCATTGCAGCTGTATTCGGTTCGCAACGAAGCAAAAGAGGATTTCCGCGGCACGCTGGAAAAGGTCAAGGCTATGGGCTATGACGGCGTGGAATTCGCCGGTCTTCACGGCTTTTCGGCCGCTGAGGTCAAGGCGATGTGCGACGAAATCGGCCTTGTTCCGATCTCCGCACACGTCCCCTATCTCGACATGCTCGCCGACGCCGAGGGCGTTCTCGGTATGTACGCCGCAATCGGCTGCCGCTACGTCGTGGTTCCGTATCTAACGGCCGAGCACAGACCGGGTACGGACGGCTTCCCGCAGGTCATTGAGAACATCAAAATGATCGGAGCCGTTGCCAAGCGTCTCGGTATGACGCTTCTTTACCACAACCACGATTTTGAATTCGTCAAGCTCGACGGCAAATACGCGCTCGACGTGCTTTACGACGAGGTCCCCGCCGATCTCTTGCAGACCGAGCTCGATACCTGCTGGGTCAATGTGGGCGGTGAAAACCCCGCGGAGTACATCAGAAAATATACGGGACGTGCACCCGTCGTTCACCTCAAGGATTTCGTCGGCGAAAAGTCGGAAAACATGTATGAGCTGATCGGCATCAAGACGACCGCGCACAAGCTCATCAGCAATTTTGAGTTCCGCCCCGTCGGTGCGGGCTTGCAGAACTTCCCCGAGATCATCAAGGCGTCGGCCGAGGCGGGCGCAGAATGGCTCGTTGTCGAGCAGGATAACCCCTCGATGGAGCTCTCTCCCATCGCGTGTGCCGCCAAGAGCAGAGAATATCTGAAATCGATCGGCCTGTAAGAGCCGAATCAATCCATAAAACTTATAAAAACGGAGGATTTTATCATGGCAGATTCCATGGCAAGCTTGAACACCTTTAGCGCGCAGGATAGCGGCGCAAAGGTAGACGCGAACAAGAAAGTAAGAATTGGTGTGATCGGATGCGGTTGGATCGCAGGCACGCACGTCAGTTGCTTGCTCAACGAGCCCGATGCTGAGATTGTCGCAGGCTGCGACCTGATTCCCGGTAAGGCAAGAGCCTTCTTTGACAAGATCGCCGCAGATAAGGGCATTGATCTGTCTGGCGTAAAGACCGATTACGCAGACCACAGAGAGATGCTGGCTGACAAGAGCCTGAACCTCGACGCCGTTACGATCTGTACCTACAACCGTCAGCACGCAC
>CAYULZ010000053.1:0-10675 GCA_964445865.1 uncultured Lachnospiraceae bacterium
CACGTGCTGCAGGGCGAGCGTGAGATGGCAGCTTATAACACCACGCTCGGCCGCTTTGTGCTCGACGGCATTCCCGCCGCTCCCCGTGGCGTTCCGCAGATCGAGGTTACCTTCGACATCGACGCGAACGGTATCGTAAACGTCAGCGCCAAGGATCTTGGCACGGGCAAGGAGCAGCATGTCACCATCACCTCCTCGACCAACATGTCGCAGGACGAGATTGACAAGGCTGTCAAGGATGCCGAAAAGTTCGCAGAGGAGGACAAGAAGCAGAAGGAAGCCGTGGAGGTCAAGAACCGCGCCGATTCGATGGTATTCCAGGCAGAAAAGACCCTCGGCGAGATTGGTGACAAGGTCAGCGACGCCGATAAGGAGCCTGTCAAGGCGGCTATTGAGAAGCTCAAGGCAACGATCGCTACGGGCAATACCGAGGCCATCAAGGCCGATACCGAGGCGCTGGAGAAGGCGTTCTACGCCATTTCCGAGCAGCTTTACAAGCAGCAACAGGGCGCACAGGGCGAGGGCTTTGATCCGAACGCAGGGGCTGACGGCGCATCGGGTGACGGCACCTATTACAACGCCGATTACGAAGATAAGACCAACGAATAAGTTGGGAAAAATACCTTGTGGGAAAGGGCAGAAACTGCTCTTTCCCACGTGGGCGTATTTGGGAACTTTGAATTTTTTGGATTGACGGATGCCGCGACGGCGGCAAGCAGGAGCATATATGGCAGAAAAACGCGACTATTACGAGGTCTTGGGCCTCTCGAAGGGAGCGGGGGAGGCCGAGATCAAAAAGGCCTACCGCTCACTGGCAAAACAATATCACCCCGATCTGCACCCGGGCGACGCCGAGGCAGAGGCAAAATTCAAGGAGGTCAACGAGGCCTATGCTGTGCTTTCCGATGCCGATAAAAAGGCAAAGTACGACCAATTCGGTCACGCGGCGTTCGACCCCTCCATGGGCGGCGGAAGCGGCTTTGGCGGTGGCTTTGGCGGCTTTGGCGATTTCGGTGACCTTGGCGACATCTTCGGCAGCTTTTTCGGCGGTGGCTTTGGCGGCGGACAGCGACAGAACCGCAATGCGCCTATGCGCGGTGAGGATGTCGGCGCGCGCGTCACGATCACCTTCGAGGAAGCGGCGTTCGGTGTCAAGAAGGATATCTCCTATAACCGTATTCAAAAGTGCCCCGACTGTCAGGGAAGCGGTGCCCAAAAGGGTACGACGGCCGAGACCTGTACTGCCTGCGGCGGTAGCGGTCAGCGTCGCGTGACGCAACGCATTGGCGGCATGGCCTTCCAGTCGACGACAACCTGTGACGCTTGCCGAGGAAAGGGAAAGATTATCAAAAATCCCTGCTCAAACTGCCGCGGAACGGGATTTGTCAAGGTCAATAAAAAGCTCTCCGTGTCGATCCCCGCGGGTATCGATGACGGTGAGCGTATCGCGCTTCGCTCGCAGGGGTGTGACGGACGCAACGGTGGCCCTGCGGGTGACCTCATTCTGACGGTCAATGTCAAGCGTCATTCCGTGTTCGAGCGCGACGGCTATCAACTCTTTTGCGAGGTGCCGATCACGGTGGCCGAGGCGACGCTCGGCGCGGAGATCGATATTCCTACCCTCGAGGGTAATCAAAAATATACCATTCCCGAGGGCACACAGCCCGGGACGAGCTTTACGCTCCGTGGAAAGGGCATTCCGTACGTCAACAATTCGGGCAAGCGCGGCGACTTGATCTTCACGGTCAACGTCGAGATCCCGCGCGGACTGTCTGAAAAACAAAAGGCGCACATGCGCGACTTTGCCGACGCGTGCGGCGAGAGCAACTATTCGAAGAAAAGCGGATTTTTCAAGCGCATTTTCGACAAGAAATGACGGAGGAGAGCATGGTAGATAAGGATTACACCTGTGAGGATTGGGGTACCGAGACCGAGTGGACGCAGCTCAAGGTCACGGTAAAGCTCGAGCATCTCGACGATGCGACGGCCGTGATGAACATGGTCTCCAACTACTTGCAGATCGAGGATTACAGTGACATCGATCTCAAGACCTGCTACGGCGATCTCATCGACGAGAGTATTCTCAATGCTGATAAGACGATCGCATCGGTCTCGGTCTATCTGCCCGCCGACGGCGCGATCCGCGACACCGTCGCCTTTATCAAGGAGCGCTTTGCCTCGCTTGGCATCGAGATCAAGCTGGAAATGAGCGGCGTCTCGGAGGAGGACTGGGCGAACTCGTGGAAGGCTTACTATAAGCCGATCCGCATCGGCGAGCGCATCGTGATCGTTCCCGCGTGGGAAACATACGATGAGCAGCCGAACGATATTATCGTTCGCATGGATCCCGGCATGGCCTTTGGGACGGGCACGCACGAAACGACGCGCCTTGTCATCGGTTTGCTTGAAAAATATACTCGCCCTGATATGCGCGTGCTCGACGTTGGCTGTGGAAGCGGAATTTTAGCCATCTGTGCCGCCAAGCTGGGGGCAAAGGCATGTAAAGCCTACGACATCGATCCCGTGGCTGTCAAGGTCGCGCGGGAAAATATTGCCGACAGCGGCCTTTCGGATCGCGTGACATGTGACGTCTCCGATCTTCTGTACGGCGTGGACCGCACGGAGGGGGCTTACGACCTGGTCTGCGCCAACATCGTGGCCGATATTATTATTCGCATGACGCCCGACGTAGGGGCTTTGATGCACGAGAATTCGGTGCTTCTGGCCTCGGGAATCATTGTGGAACGTGCCGACGACGTGATCAACTGCTTCGAGGCCAATGGCTTCCGTATCGTCGATCGCGCCGAGGAAAACGGCTGGTGCGCCCTTGTCGTGAAAAAAGCATAAATAAAAAAGAAAACAGCCCCGACGGATTTCCGTCGGGGCAATTTTGCGCATGTAAAAAAATTTTTCAAGCCTATTGCAATATACGGAAAAATATGGTATACTGTAATTGTAAGAAAGCCAAAAGGGGAATAAAAAGCCCGACAACCGTGCAGCTTGCCGTGTTGCCGAGTGGAACCATGGAATCGGCAAAAGTGAAAAAACGACGGCACGCGCATCACGGGAAGGGCATAGCCCTTGCTTGTGGTGCGTGTTTTTATATTTTGACGGGAGGGATGCTATTATGAACGAAGAATTTTTTTCGAGCCTTGGTTATGCCACCTTCAGAGGAAATCATTGTCGTTTGATCTGATATAGATTCGACCTCTGTGGGTGCATGACGAAAAACAAAATAGTCTTTTCTATGCAAACAGGAGGTATATGATGAAAAACACCAAAATGAAAAAACTTTGTTCTATCATTCTGGCTTTATGCTTTTCATGGGAGGTAGTATTATTTTTCGACTCTTTGGCAGAGGCTTCGAGCTCTTCCTCTCCATATTTTATTTTGCAAAATGCGGCTCGTTACTCTAATTGATTTGTAGATGCTGATAAATTTTTTTATAGAAACGGGAATTCTTTTATGAAAAAACTACTGTGTTTATTGTTGGTATGCCTGTTAACCGTAAGCATGCTTTCTTGTGCATCTACGCCGACGAAAGAAGAAAATAATGAAAATAATGTTTCCACAATGCCCTCCAATGAGACACAGGGCGATATTCCACTCTTGACTTTTTCTACACTTGAGGAATACAAGGCCTTTATGCAAGAAAATGAAGTCCCCGATCATTTTGTCGCGTATGAAGATATTACGGCATTGGGCGAGTTTGATTCTTTAGTTTTTACCGAGGGATATCCGCTGCGATATCAGACATATTTTTATTCTTTTACGAATGAAGTTACCTTAACGGTAAATCACGAAGAGGAACTGCGCTATCCTTGGACGGTGAATTCAGCGCCTCCAACAGGATTGGATCTACGTACCCATGAGGCTGGAAATGGACATTGTCAGATTTATGATATGACATATTCCTATGTACTAGGGGGAAAATTACACGCGGTGAGATGGAGAAGTGGAGAAGTATGGTTTACTGTTGGAGGGTTTCTTGAGTATGAAGGAGGATCTGAGACGGTAGATTTGCTTTTAAACAAGGAAACCGCCCCGAACTTTAAAGCCATGTGCGACGAATACGTCGCCCAAAAAATAGCACTAAAATAAAAGCCATGCCCCGACGGATTTCCGTCGGGGCAATTTTGCGATTGGAAGGTGATCAGATCACGCCGGTGATGACGTATTCGACCACACCGGGGATTACGGTGACCTCGCCCGTTTCGGCGTCGCGGCTGAAGGTCGCGGCGGGAACGACGTCAAGCGTACCACCCGTGGGCGGAACGGTCAGGACGCCGCCCTCGTAGGTGTAGCCCGTAGCGGGTAGAAGCACGCCGTTGCGCGAAACGGTGATATTTGTGGGCGCAGGATCAAAGGCATCGACGAGCTGAACGTCCTCGGCGGGCGCGTTGCCATAGTTGTAGATGCGGATGGTGTAGGTGACGGTGTCACCGCAGACAACGGGATTGGGAGACATCTGCTTGAGGACAGAGACGTCAGCCGCCTCGGCTACCGTGACCGTAGCCGACGCCGTGCCGTTGGCACACTCGGCGTCGGTGGTGAGGGTTGCCGTGTTCGTGATACTCGCATCAAGCTCGAGTGGCGCAAACTCGTTAATCGCAGCCTTATAAATGATATTGGCCGTCGCACCTGCCGCGAGCGCAGGAATCGTAAAGACGAGAGAGGCGGGGTTCGAGCTGTCTACGGTCAGCTGGGCGGTTACGTCCTGTCCGTCGACCAAAAGAAGCGCTTCGCCCACATAGGTCAGCGGGGTGAGCGTAAGCGTTCCCTCGGTAAACGTGCCGAGATTGTCAGTCACGCTCAAAGCGGACAGCGGCGTGCCCGACGTGTTGCTGACGGTCAGAATATAGGTGACCGTACCGCCGCTCTCATATTCCGAACCCAGGGTGGCCTTTTGAAAGGTCACGGAGGAGGTGAGATCGATCTCAGCGATGTTCGATACCCTCGTCAGTGCCGTACCGTTCGAGGTGTAACGGACGGTTGCAAAATTTTCAATGGTTGGCATTCTTCATTCTCCTGTAATTTTTCATTGAGGAATATTCCTCATCAACAGCATATGAACCGTGGCGGATTTTGGCGAATGAAAAAGAGGTTGCCATGGCAACCTCTTTTTCCTATGCTTACACCTCGGTGTTTTCCATCTTAATCATCACCGTGGAGTGAAGCGGCATTTTCAGATACAGTGCAAATTGGTCGGCGGTGAAGATCTCCTCGCGCGTGAGCTCCAGATCGTGATTCTCGTCGAGCACGTAGCACGTTACGCGCTTCGCGCCGCCCTCATTTTGAAATTCCACCTTGACTTGCTCGGCGGGGAGGGAATCGTCCTCGTTGTAGTAGGTCAGCACAAAGGCACTCTCCGTGCCGTTTGTGGCGGCACAGGTATAGATGCTTCCCACCTCGTATTCACTCGGGATCTGCGTGCCAAGCGCGGCAAGATCGCGGAACGCGAGGAAGGAGTAGTAAGGCTTGAGAGGGGTGTAGGTGTCAGCCGCAAACAGACCGTTCATACCGCAGGGACGCGCATCGTAATACATCAGCATATCGAGCGGCAGCGCCTGTCCGATACACATCGCACCCAGCACGAAGGACGAGCCCTTGAGGTTCTTTTCGGTGCGCAAGGAATAATCCCAATCCTCGCCCGTCCAGCCGCGGATGTAGTTCCATTCGTCGAGGATCGTTTCGGTCTTGGTCAAGCTGCGTTTGTCCAAGGCGGTTCTCGCCTCGTTGATCGCAAGGACAAGCCGCTCGTAGGACTTGCCGTACCAGTGGTAGGAGTAAAAATCAAGGGGCAGATTGTCCTTGGCCACGCGGTCGAGGAACATCGCCTTGAGATCGCGATCCCATACGCTCATAAAGGCAGGGCCGCCAATCTTGAGATCGGGAAAGCAGGCCTTCAAGTGCGTCGAGACAACGGCGTAAAAATCGACGAACTGCTCCTGCGTGCCCTGCCAACAGGGGTTCGAGCCGTCACCGTTGCGGCAGTCGGGTTCGTTCCAGATCTCCCAATACTCGATGCCGAGGTGGAAACCGTTCGCCCACCCCTCGTTGTAGTGGCGGATGATGTGCTCGCAGATGCGTGCCCACTTGGCAAAATCGGTCGGGACGCGCGTGCCGTACTTGTAGCGGTGCTCGATCGATGCACCGAGACGGTAAAAGACCTTCGTGCCTGCCTTCATAATATTGTGCAGATACTCGTCGGTCGGCTCGAAGATATAGGATGCGGGATCGTTTTCGTCGGCCGAGAAATCCTTGAAGATTCTGTGTACATCAACAGTATGCTCGCCGCCGTAACCCGTGAAGAAAGAAGCATCGTGGTTGCGCGCGTAGGGGAAGCAAGCCGTCGCGTACGTATCAAAATTGGTGTTGACCTTGCGGACACCGGGATCGGTTGGGCCGTTATTGACGGCGTTCATCGGCTTGATCTTGCCGGCGGTTTTCGAGAGGTCGAAGGAAATCGTGGTCATGTCGGTTCTCCTTTTAAAAGCTCAATGCGATTTTTGTCATTATAGCACAGAGCACGTGGAGTGTCAATGGAAAAACGCACGAAAGTTTTTCGTTAATCCTTGCTTGGCACGGTGAGTGGGCGGAGCGAGACGTCGTAAATCCTTGCGGCGTGCGTCGAATAGACGGCCACGCGGTCGCAGGGGCGTCCAAAGAGCTCCTCGGCGGCCTTGGCGTAATACGAAAGCTGCAAGCCGTGCACATCGTTCATGCGCTTTGCTGCAAGGTCGGGGTTGGCTAACTCGGCGGCCGTAAGGCGGTCGGTCTTGTAGTCGTACAGGCACAGCCGTCCGTCCTTGTCAACGAGAAGGAGGTCGATGACGCCCTGTACGGCCAGACGCTCGTTTTGTATGCGCGCAAGAAATTCAGGATCCTTGGTAAATCCCTCGGGGGAGAGCAGGATGTTGAAGCGTTGCTCGCGAATGACACGCTTCGCTTCAAGAATTTCGTTCAGCAACGGGTGCTCCAGAAATTGCTCGAGCTCCTCAAAATAGATCAGCTTTTCGGCATCGGGCGGCAGAAAACGCTTATCCGATAGCCGCGCAAACTCCTCGCGTACGCCGTGATGCTTGGCATAGGCAAAATCGCAGAACTGCAAAAACAGGTGCGTGGCCGTGCCGCGCTCGGCGGCATTGACCTTTGTGAGCGCTTCCATTTTGAAAAAGTCGGGAACGGTTGTGTGCTCGGTCGATACCAGATCGTAGGATACGTCTGCTTCGTCGAGCACGTCGGGCGAAAGACGCGAGACCGACAGCTTGGCGGGTACACGGTATAACTCGGCATAGGGATACGTAAAGGCGTATTTTTCACGAAGCGTGCGAAGAAGCGTTTCGTCGGGCGAGGGGGCGCGCGTGGGCGATGCGGATGCTTCCTCGGGGCGTTCCTCGACGGCCTCGGAAATCGTGCTGTCGCCGTACACAAAGGAGATCGCGTAGGTCGGTTTCTCACACGTATCGGCACGCAGAGCGGTGAGGATCCATTGCAGATAGGAGTTCGTCGTCATGACTGCATAGCGCGAGGGGATCCTCGCTCCCATATCGGCGTTCATCAGCAGGGTGTCTCGCTTCGTGGCTGTGCCCGTGACGTAAAGACGCTCGCGCGCACGGGTCAGCGCTACATAAAGCACACGCATTTCCTCCTCCGTGGCCTTGCGGGAGCAGTTTTGCAGGATTGCCTCTCGCATCGGTGTGTTGATGCGTCCAAAGCCGGTGCCGTCGGCGATCTTCATCGCGACGCCGAGCGGGTGATCAAAGAGCAGGCTTTCGCGCTCCTCGGTTTTGTTGAATTTTCCACCCGTGCCGCAGACAAAGCAGACGGGGAATTCCAAGCCTTTGGATTGGTGAACGGTCATTAAGGAGACGCGGTCGGGAGCGACCGTGGCCGAGGGCGTGTCGAGCTTACGGCCTTCTTCCATCATGGTGTTGATAAATTCAATAAAGCTGTAAAGACCCTTGAACGAGCCTCCCTCAAAGCGGCGTGCGTATTCGTAAAGCAGAAGCAGATTGCCGCCCTGCGAATCCTTGGGTTGGGTGCAAAGCCCCGATGAGAGAAAGGCCTCCGAGTCGAAGATCTCGCGCAGGAGACGGTCGACGGGCAGAGAGGTGGCGCGGTCGCGCCAGGTGTCGAGCGTGTCGCAGAAGCGACGGCAACGCTCACCGAGCGCCGTCTGTTGCTCCGTGCCGCGGCGAATGGCATCGTAAAGCGACATCGCAGGCTCGGCCGCACGGCGGAGCACCACAAGGTCGTCGAGCGAAAAACCAAAGATCGGCGAGCGAAGTGCTCCCGCCATGGGAATGTCGCGGTGTGGATTGTCAATGGCGTTGAGCAGACAGAGCATCATCAAAACGTCGGGATCCTCAAAATAGCGATCCTTGCCGCTGTCAGAGGTGGCGATCCCGCGCGCCTGCAATTCCTTGGCTACGTAGGTGCTCATGGCGCGTGTGCGGGAGAGCACCGCAATATCGCCCGCAACGATCGGGGTGCCGTTCGCTTTTTTCTCGTGGCGCATCAGACGTGCGATTTCGGCCGCGATGTACGCAGCCTCAGCCTGCTTTTTGTCGTAGCGGCTGCCCGTTACGGTTTCGTCAGCGTCCTCCTCGTCCTCGCCTTCGTCAACGGCTTCCTTTTCCGGTGGAAGCACGACGGTTACCTGTACCGCAGGGGCTTGATAGTCCTCGGTGGGCAGAGGCTTGGAAAAGCCAAGATCGTCCTCGGGACAATAGCCGATGCTGTCGGCACAGAACGAGAACAGATAGGAGCAAACGGTATTGGTAAAGTCGATGATCGGCTCGTCACAGCGGAAATTGTCGGACATAAAGATCGTTTCGGTCTGTCCACCTGCCGCATCGCTTCCATGGAGAGGAAAGGCCTCGCGGTATTCCGCAAAAACACGGGGCTCGGCACCGCGGAAGCCGTAAATGCTTTGCTTGATGTCACCGACCATAAAACGATTGTCGGGACGGGAGATGGCACGGAAGATGGTGTCCTGTACGCGATCCACGTCCTGATACTCGTCGATGTAGATGTGAGAAAAGGTGTCGGCATAGGCTTTTGCCACGTCGGTCGGCGAGCCGTCGACGTTG
Organism: uncultured Lachnospiraceae bacterium; assembly: GCA_964445865.1. Taxonomy (GTDB): domain Bacteria; phylum Bacillota; class Clostridia; order Oscillospirales; family CAG-272; genus HGM12713. Next base: position 9,096 of record CAYULZ010000053.1, read on the forward strand.
ACGAGAAGCTTTAAGGTGTAGTGGCGAATATCGCTGAAATCGAGGAAATTTCGCTCCTGCTTTTCCTTGGCCATGCGCGCCTCGTATTCGGCAAGCACCTCGTAAAGCTTGTGCGCGTGGCGCGCCGTGTCGTGCATCGTACGTGCGATGACGTCGGGCGATTTTGAAAAGGTGCTCTTGGCAAGCGCTTGAATTTTTTTGTCAAGCTTCGTGCGCAGGGTCTTGTAGAGCAGAAGCTCCTCGGTGGCTTCTACCCCCTTCGAGAGCCGCCCGATGGCGGGGCGGTTGTAAGAAGCAAGCAGAGCCTGCGCTTCCTCGTAGGCGCAATCACTCTTTTCCATGATGGCAAGGAGCGAGGCGGAAAATGTTCGTAAATACGCAAAGGATTCGCCGTAGGGCTTGACGTAGCTCTCGTTTGCAAAAACGTGATCGCAGGCGCGCGAAAATACGTCATACAGATAGCGGGCGAAATCCGCGACGTTTTGACGAAAGACCGAACCGAAATGCGTTGCGAAGAAATCGAGCTCAGCCTCTGCCTCGGTCTGCGTGGCGGAGGTTTCCAAAAAGGCGATGCCCTCGGGGATCGAGGCACACGCCGAGTCAAGCGTCAAAAGCACATCAACGAGCGCGTTCTGCGAGCGAATGCCTGAAAAGCACTCGGCAAACAGTGGAAAATCGGAGTCGGTCTCGTAAAAGTGATCTACCGTCTCGTTCATCACGGCGTTCGCCAGCACGTCCACCTCGGCCGTGTCGGCGATGCGGAAGGAGGGCGAAAGGCCAAGACGCGAGAAATTCGCGCGAAGCAGATCGAGATAGAAGGCATCAATCGTGCAGATGCGCGCACTGCCGAGCTTCATGAGCTGATCGGTCAGATGACGGCTCGTGGGATTTTTGGCGAGGGCGTCGGTCAAGGCCGAAAAGATACGCGCACGAAGCTCCGAAGCAGCGGCGCGGGTAAAGGTCACGATGAGCATGTCCTCAATGTGTGCGGGCTGCTCGGGATCGGTCAGCGAGCGAATGATCCGTTCGGTGAGCGTTGCCGTTTTTCCCGAGCCGGCGGCCGCGCTGACCAGCAAGGTCTTATCACGCGTATTCATTGCCGCAAGCTGTGCGGGTGTCCATTTTCTTTCCATGATAACAGTAACAGCCTCCTTTCGGGAATCATTCCTTGACCGTGCGGCAGACCGCACGGGAGGTGCAGTACGCGCAGGGGTCAAGATCGCCATAAATCAGTGGCGACGCATCGGCGCGTCCGCTTCGCATTTCTTTGGCAATATCCAGAACGGTTTTGCGGATATCGCAGAAGATCGCGTCAAATTGTTCGGCAGAGGTCAGCGCCTTGCCCGTGACGCCCTCGGACTTTTTATCCTTGCGTACACCTGCCAGAAATTCGGGAGATAGGGTATCGTTCATGTCGCGCAAAATCGCCTCATCATCGAGAAGCAGACCGCTTCGCTTGAGCTTTTGCGAGGCGAGCGCGTCCATTTCCTCCTCGGTGGTGTATTCCTCGGCGTCAATGGTGGGAATATTGGCCGACAGATAGACCACGCCTGCAGGGCGGGGAGATTGCCCATCTGCAA
>CAYULZ010000054.1:0-10623 GCA_964445865.1 uncultured Lachnospiraceae bacterium
ATGGGGGCGATGTTGCCGTCCTGGTCAGCCCACTCGTCCTCTGCAACAAGGTGTACCTTGGAGCAGTCGATGCCGAAGTAGTTGATCAGCTGTGCAAGCGGGATGTAGGTGTCGGGCTCGGGGTTGCCGAGGATCATCGTAAAGGACTTACCTGCCTCCGATGCTGCTCTCAGTCGCTCAAACAGCGTAGCGATCAGAACGGGATGGGGGTTCATCATAACCTTTACGTTGAACTCCGGATGCCACCAGGCCTCGCGCTTCTCGAGGTCCTTGCCGCTCAGGCTGCGAACGTACTCGCAAACCTTCTTGTCCTTGAACGGAACGAAGTCGGCAGGCTGAAAATCAAATTTCGTTGCGGGGTCGACAATAAAATTGCTCATTATCTTTCTCCTCTTTGTTTTATTTTTTACTTTAACAGTAAACGATGGAACGCACAACCGTTGTAATTTTCATCACAAATTCGGTTGCATTTTTCTTGGTTTCTCGATCTTTCTCAAAAGTAACGTTGCGCGTTTTCGCACAATACGGTTACTGCTTTTTCAAAAGTTCAAGAAAGGTGACGTCGCCGAATGCGCCCTTCCAGTCGGACTCAAAGCCCGCAATGGAGGTGTCGGTTGTGGTGTGTGCCAAAAGGCGCTTCATGACGTCGGGAGCCACGGTCGATGCATGCGCGCCGACAACGGCCACGTCAAGCACCTCCTTGGCGGTCTTGAAGCTCGCCGCAAGGATCTGCGTTTTGGCACCGGACGCGCGGAAGATCTTTACAATGTCCACGCAAACGCCGATACCGTCGTCGCAAATGTTCTCGAGACGGCTGACGTAAGGTGCTACGTAGGTTGCACCCGAATTGGAGGCAAGCATCGCCTGCGCCGCGCTCAAAACGGCCGTCATCGTGACCTTGATGCCACGGCGGTTCATTTCCGCTGTCGCGCGAAGGCCCACGTCGGTGGCAGGAACCTTAATATAAGTATTCGAACCCAGGAAAGCCATGAGTGCATCTGCCTCTTCCAGAATCTTTTCGTACTCGGTTTCGGTCACCTGCACGTGAAGCTCCTTTTGGGGGCCGATGATATTACGGATCTCCTTCAAAAGTGCGAGCACGTCACCGCCCTCTCTAGCGAGAATGGTCGGGTTCGTGGTCACGCCCTCGATAGGAAAATACGTATTAAAATAGCGAATTTCGGAAAGATCCGCGGTATCTAACAATAATCTCATGAAATCACTCTTTCAATAGGTAATACGGAGAGCGCGCACCGATACTTATCTCTGCTGCTGCAGATCGTAACGAATGTCGTATGCCTTCTCCTCATCAGTGAACTTGCGGAGGGTGTTGATGACCTCACCGTTGTTCCACTTTCTGTCTCCGACATCCTCGGTCGTGCCCATAACGGTTACGTTAACCTGACGGCGACGTGCGCGAACATGGTCCCAGTCGATGAAGTAGATGTGAGCGAACTCACCGCCGTCAAGGATGCCGTCCTTGATGGTCATGGTTTCGCTTCTGCCAAAGAATACCGAACGAAGGTGACCGTCGGTGTTCATCGAGGTGTAGTTACCGGGCTCGTTGACGTATCTGCCGAACTGTGCGTGCACAGGGCCGGGATGACGGTAATCGCCTTCGTTGGTATAGTCGGGGATCAGCTTTCTCATGATGTCGAGAAGGTCATGCTGCAGATACTCGAGGTCGAAGGTATCGATGTCGTGCGAGCACTCCTGAACCATCACCGAGCAGGTGGTGTGGTGAGAAGCGATGGCAACGGTACCGTTCTTAACGCCGGAAGCCTTTACGATCTCCATGATCTCCTTGGAAATGTCGTGGAAGGTGGGGATCCAACCTCTGGACTGAAGCTCAAGCTCCTTTTGAAAAACCTTGAATTCCATTGTGTTTTTCTCCTTTTTATTTTATAAAATTTTTATTTGTTATTTAACCGCTTGCCCACTGCGCCCGCAGGATGGATCACGGCAAATACTTCGTTCTTGAAATCGGTCTGCTCCAGCACGGCCGTCTGCAGCGCGTCAAAGATCGCGGAGGTCACGGCAAAGCTGGTCGTACCCTGACAGTTGTACTTATCGCACTCGCGGGTGATACCCATGGCGAGCACGTAGTCCGACTTCTGTGCCAAGGGAGAGTCGAGCTTCTCGGTGACGGCAACAACGATCGCGCCCTTACCGCGTGCAATATCGGCAATCGGCATCAGCTCGTCGGTCTTACCGCCGCGCGAAACGAGAAGGATGACGTCGTCCTTCTGCAAGAAGCCCATCGCACCGTGAACAGCCTCGGCAGGAGAGATAAATCTTGCGGGGCGGTCGATGCAGCACATCAGGTGTGCAAAATGCTGGCAGGCAATGCCCGAATGTCCGCAGCCTGCAGCCGCGATGCGCTCTGCCTTCGAAAGGGCGTCAACGACCGCTGCGAACTGCTCGGGGTCGATGGCCTCCATCGTTTTGATCAAAGACTCGCTTTCGATGCGAAAAGCGTTCATTGCATTTTCCAAAATTCCGTCTTTCATTATGCGTGCACCTCATCCCAAACCCTGCGAAGGGTATACAGCATCTCCTCGGCTGCCGCCTCGGGATCTGCCGCCTTCATAACACCGCTCGTACAGCCCGTAGCCTGTGCGCCGGCACGAATGACGTTCGCTACGTCGTCGGGGCCCGAAATACCGGCACCCTGAAGCACCATGATGTCGGGGTTGATCTTGCGAACGGCCTCAATGGTATCTCTGACGTAGCCCATATCGCTGGCAACACCCGTACCGATCAACTCGGTGGGCTCAGCCACGATGAGGTTGGGCGCGAGCAGAGCGACCTGACGGATCTCCTCCACGCTGTCGGCGCAAACGATGGTAGCCAGACCAACCTCGTCAGCACGGGCGATGGTTGCCTTGATTTCGTCCAGCGTCAGCTTCTTCTCGGCGTGGTTGAGCATAACGCCGACGGCGCCTGCTTCCTTCACGGACTCAGGCAAAACCGAGCCGAGGCCGCGTCCGGGAACGAGCGCGTCCATATGCTGCGCGTATACGTGAACACGCTCGGTATTCTGTGCGAGCAAACGGATATCGGCATACTGAGGCGTGATGATCACGTCCAGATCATACTTTGCGGCAACGCGGTCAACCGCCTTTGCCAGCTTCAGCATACGCTCGCCCCACATAAAGCACTTGGGGCCGATCTCGAAATACGGTGCTCTGATCTTGTAATTCTTGTACATAGTCTCAAATCTCCTAAATTTTATTGTTCTGCGCTGTGTAGCGCTAACATACTGTCATTCAACCGTTTTCGCGGCAGATCTCAATATCGTAGACGAATGCACTCTCACCCGCAGGAGTGAGGGCATACATGCCGAACTTCTCGTTCAGCACATCGGGAACGCCTGCGATCGAGGGATACCCGCACCACGGCTCCAGGCAGAGGAACTTGGCGCCCTCGCCGTATTCCTTCCATGTGCCCGTTACGTCATTTTGCGGGCAGACCACGCGCACGTAAGCATCCGCGCCGTCGCAATGAAGCTCGGTCACACCGCCCACGCCAGACAGGAAGATGCCGTCGATGCGGAACTGCTCCTCCGACAGGCGGATCTCGTTGTTGGCCTCCAGCATATACGGAAGCAGCTCGCCCGTATAGAAGCCGTCATCGTTGATAACCGCCTTTTTTACGCCCTTCGCCTCGGGAAACCGCAAATAGTGATCGGCAAGCGTCGAGCCCTCCTTGAGAGGTATCGAGAAGCCGGGGTGTGCGCCGACCGAATAGTACATCGTCCGCTCGTCGCGGTTGCAGACCGTAACGGTACAGCGCAAGCCGCATTCCGTCAGGGCAAAATGCACGGTCAGCTCAAAGTGGAAGGGATACTGGGCATAGGTCGTCGCATCGTCGCGATAGACGAGCGCGACCTCGGCCTCTCCCACGTGCACCTCACTCGGTAGCATCGTCTGCAAAAAGCCGTGCAAGAGCATCTCGTAGGTCTTTCCCTCAAAGGTGTAGCGGTTGCCGTTGAGACGACCGCAGATCGGGAACAGCATCGGCGACGAGTCCTCCCAATAGGCAGGATCGCATCCCCACATCCATTCCTTACCGTCCGACAAGCGGATCAGGGATTTCAATTCGGCACCCTTTTTAGCGATTTTCGCCGAAAAGATAGCGTTGGATATCGTAATCATCGTGTTCAAAATTACAATCCTTTTTTGAAATATGTATTATTTTTCTTCGTTTTTTAAGAATTATTTGCGTTCTTATTTACAATCACTTCTTAGCAATCGTATTCAGCATCTCACCCGAAACCTTGATAACACGCTTAGCCGTATTCGGACCGAAGATCGAGTTTTTGACGGCAAGTCTTGCCTCGTAAACCTTCGGGCCGCCGCCGAACGCAGGCTCGGTCGGCAGATAGCCGAAGTTCATGTTCGCGTTCGTCGCGATCATGTTATGCTTGAAGGGAGAGTTCTCCTTGATGCGCAGACCCGTATCGGCAAAGACCTCAAAAGGTAATGCCACAAATCCGCAGTCGCCGATGGACAGCGTCTGGAGCTCGACCACGTGCGAGAGCATCGGCTTCTCGTGCAACATCTTGATCTCCTCAAGATGCGTACGGTAGGAGTTGGAAAGCATCTCGGGCTTCTGCAAAAGTGCCTCAGCAGCCATCAGATCGTGCTCGCTCGGCTGACGTCTTGCCTCGCGGAAGCGGCGAAGCTCGTATGCAAGCGGCGCATCCAACACCGTTGTTTTCAGCTCGCGGTTGATACGCAGAACCTCCTCGGCCACACATGCGCCCATCCACTTGTAGTGGTCAGCGGGATATTTGCCGTCGGAGTCCGGATTTTTCTGATAGCGCTCGCCGTCCAGATGGTTAACGTTGCCGCAGCAGCCGTTCAGGAAACAAACAACCATATCCTCGCCCATTTCCTTCTTCACAATGCGGCGCATCTCGCCGGGCCAGTCGGTGCAATATTCGTTGCCGCCGACACAGTCGGGATGGCAGGCAAAGTTGACGATCTGTGCCACGGGCTTGCCGTCCTCGCCGTCAAAACGAAGCACGCCGACCGAATAGTCGATCTCACCCGCAGGGCCGACAACCTCGTTGGCATTGGCCTTGGTCACAAAGGTATAGATCGCACCCGACTTCATCCAATAGTGGCGGCGGAAGCTAATTCTCGTCTCCTCGCCCGAGCCGAAGCCCATCTTAACGGGCACTCGCTTTTCATAAGCGGCGACCGCATTTTCAACGGTGCGCTCGACCAACAAATCAATGGCACGGTGATCGGCATCGGTCAGGATACCTCCCGTAACATCGGGAACAGGGTCGCACGTAGCACCTGTATGAATGTGGATCGAGGAGACCATAATGGCATTCTTATCCACGGGAATTCTCTTTGCAATGCCGTCACGGATTCTTCTCGTAACGGGAGCCTCGGTCTGGATCGCATCCAGAGAGATCATCACGATGACCTTACCGTCGTTCTCCAGCACGACCGCATGCGTATACAGGTCGTCTTTTTTACCGACGGAGCGACGGTCAGCAAAATAACCGGGCATAAAAACGTTAAATTCGGGCGTCATAATGCGTTCGGACGCACCGCACAACAATTTTCCCATTCTTGTATCTCCTTTGATCTTGTCGCGTGGACGTGAAAAAGCATGCTTTCCCACGGTATCATCTTATATTATATAACATTTTTTCAAATTTTGCAATGCTTATTTGAAAGGATTTTCATGTTTTTCAAGATTTTTCCCATAAAAACCAACGCATTTGTGCGCCGAGCCCTTATTGAGGGGATCACGTTTCCTCGGCGGCGTGGTTTTTATTGCGCCGCATAGAATAGGGGCGCACCGATTTCAGATATTCCTTCGGGGAAAGATTAACGTATCGCTTAAAGGTCTTGGTAAAGTGCTGCGAGTCGCTGAAGCCAAGCATGCCCGCGATCTCGGTAAAATTCTTTTCGGTCTCACGAATGAGGCGCTGAGATTCCCGAATGCGGAGCTGCAGATAATACGACATAATGCTCTGGCCGCACACCGCCTTGAAGCGACGTGCGATATAGGTCTCGCTGTAATTCATATCCTCAACGATCCGCTTCATGGTCAGCTTCTGATAAACATTTTCCTCCAGGATCGTGATGATCCTTGCCACCAGCTCGTCCTTCAACAGAGCCTTGGAAACGAGCGGCACAACGTGCGGGCTGATCTCCTTGCGTGCGAGCTCGATCAAAAAGATCTCAAAGCGGTTCACGAAGCTCTGTTCCCCACCGAATGCGGCCTCCTGCTTCCTTGCCAGCCGCTTTTGCGGCAAGCTCTGCACGGGCATGTCAAAGCTTTGGAAGGCGTCCTGCATCAGCACGGGCAAATGATGAACGAGCTCCGCAGGAAGCGTGCCGCGTTTACCGTAAAACACGCGCATATCGGACGAATCGCAAAAAAACGCGATGGCAAACACACGTGCGGTCAGCGGACCGTTTCCCTGCAGGCTATACCGCGTGCTCGGCTTACAAAAGCAGATATCGCCCTGCTTGAGCAGAGCGTCCGTGCCGTCAAGGCCGAGCGACACCTCTCCCACGTCCACGTATAAAAACTCCCAGAAGTCGTGAGTCTCACCGATCTCCACGTCCTCTGCGGAGAGCTCGAGAAAGCGAACCGTCACCAACCGCTCGATCTCAAAGCTTTTCGTAATGGGATATTCCGTGTACTTGTTTTCCATACCCGTTCCTTTACTGAAAATCATCAAGTCTCGCTTGCTCCCCGAGAGCGGGGAGCAAGCGACGTGTTTTATACCTCTGCGCCGTTGAGAATGACCTTTTGCACGCCAAACCAAGCGTCGACCATGATGAGGTTTGCGCGGTTGCCGACCTTGATCTCGCCGAGGTCGCGCAGGCCGAGAAGCTTTGCAGGGTTGTAGGAAGCAAAGCGGAAGGCGTCGCACACCGAGCAGCCCGTATGTACCATAAAGTTGCGGCAAGCGATGTCGAGCGTCAGGTTCGAGCCGGCGATCTCACCCGCATGGTCAAAGTTGATGTCGGTCACACCCTCGTAGCCGTCGGGAATCGGGCCGTCGCAAACGTAGGTGTCGGAAATGAGAATGATGCGATCGTCGCCCTTGATCTTGCGGATCAGACGGAGGTTATAGGGAGCCACATGGATACCGACCGAGTCACAGATGAGCTCGGCGAAGATCTCGCGGTTATAGTTGACCGTCTCGTCGACGCAAACGCCACGGCACTCGGGGTACTTCTCGAGCGTACCCGTTGCATTGGTGTGGTGCGTACCGAGCTTAAGGCCGTAGGGCATCAGTGCCTCGATCTGATCCGGCTCGGCTTCACTGTGTGCCACAGAGAAAACGGCCTTCGGGTTAATGCTCTTCACATCCTGCACGTACTGCTCGATGTTCTCTCTCTCGGGTGCTACGCAGTACACACGAGCCGTGTCCTTCGTAGCCTTGAGAATGGGCATGTACTTGTCGGGGTCGATCGTGCCTCTCCACGGATTCTTATCTCTCTCGCAGCCAAACTTCGGATTGAGGTACGGGCCCTCCATGTAGTAGCCGCCGAAGTTCGGGAACTGACCGTTCGCCACCGTGGCGTCGATCTTGGCGATCGCCTCGAGATACTGCTCGCGGGTAAAGCCGAAATAGAGGGCGGGCATGACAGAGGTCACGCCGTGCTCAAGCACGAAACGGCTGGCATGTACGGGATCGTCGGTAAAGAAGACGCCGCCGCCCGCATGAGTATGAATGTCAATCAGGCCGGGACCGACGTAAGCGCCTTCTGCATCGATCGTCTTCATGCCCGTGACGTCGATCTTCTTTCCGAAGTCACGAATAATACCGTCCTCGATCACGATGGTTCCGTTCGGAATCAAATGGTCGGGGCGGACGATGGTCGCGTTGATAATAGCAATTTTTTCTTTCATGGTTCTATATCCTTTCTTGATTGATCAAAGGTTTATTCCCCTTCGGTTTCCTGACGGTTGGCAAGACTTGTATCATATGCCAACAAGGCAATCTTCTGCAAGAGCTTTACATACGAAAGACGCATCTTACCGTAAATACCGGCTGACGGCTCGGACAGCTCGTCGATACAGGAGGCAACGTAGTCCTGATCCAACGTAGCCACATCGGCGTGCGTCAAAAGCTTATCGGTTCTCGGTGGCAGGATGCCGCCAAAGACGGGATAGAGCTCGTGCTCAAGTGCCTTGCCGAACACGATCTTATACACCTCACGTCGATACGCTTCCGTGTATTCCACGGGCGTCGAGCACCAGAGCCGGTCGGCAAACAGCGGCAGGTTCGGCTGAACGGTATAGTCGTAAAAGGCGTATTGCTCGCGGTTGCCGAATTCCCATGCGCACATCTCGCCACCTTGCACGTACTGACGGCCCTCCTCATAAATCTCGGGCCACGAAACGGGCGACCATGTGCAAAGGTCGGTTTCCTGCAAATAAGTATCAAAGTCAATGTAGGTCTTCTGGAAGGCTGCGTTCACGATCTGATACCCCTGACGGGCAAAGCCCTCCATTGAGCACCCCTCAAACGGGCCGCTGCTCTTGCTGGAGACGCGCCAGAACTCAATAAGGACATCCTTCGGAATGGGACAGTTCTCCTGCGAGATATCGATCTGATCGTTCCACATCACCATGGTCTTACCGCATTCCTTAATGATATCGTACATGCGGAGCACGACGTAGTAGAATTGCTCGCGAATGCCAGAAAGTCCCTTTTCGTCGCGGAGCCGCTGACACTTGCGGCACTCTCTCCAATGGCAAAGTTGGTTGAGGTCGGGACGGCTGCGGAACTCGAGCTCGTCGGTTCCGATGTGAAGGTATTGGCCGGGGAACATCTCGGCGACCTCGCGCACAAGTGCGCCGTACATAGCAAATAGCTCCTCGGTCGTGGGGCAGACGCACCAAGGACTCGGATTGTCAAAATCCACGTCGCAAGCGAACTGCGGATACGCCTTAACCACCGCACTTGCATGAGAAGGAATTTCAATTTCGGGTACGATCTCAATGGCGAGCACCGTGCACAGATCGACCAGACTCTTTATCTGCGCCTTCGTATACTGTCTGCCGTTTCTCTTGAGACTTCCCTTCACCTTTGGCATGGCCTCGGATACGAAGCTGAGGCTTTCGGCATCCATCAAATGAAGATGAAGCACATTCAGCTTGGAAAGTGCCATGTGAATGGCGATATCCTTCAAATCCTGCAACGGCTCGCGGATGCCACGCGCCACGTCGAGCATCAACCCGCGATACAGATAATCGGGATAGTCCTCAACGACACAAGCCTTCACCTCACCGTCCAGCACAAGCTGGGCAAGGCTAGCCACGGCGTTGATCGCGCCACGCGCATCGGCGTATTCCAGTACCGCACCCGTTTCAGTCACCGTGAGACGATACCATTCGGCGGCGGGAGCTTTTGTAAGGCAGGTCAGCGTCACGTCGGCCATACCCTCGGTCTCTATATAACATTCGGGAAGAAAAAGTCCCAATGCCTTGATAGCATTCGATGCATATACATCGGCGGCCGACGCGGCAACGGTCAGTTTTTTCTTTGGGATCCATATTCCCGCCTGTGTGGTTTGTGATTTAACTCTCGGAATTATCATATTTCAACCTCCTTACGTGATTTTTGCCAAGGAAGCCGCGCGCGTTCCCTGCCTCGGCACCGTTTGAAGGCGGCCGTGTCGGCATAAGACTCGGCGGCATATTTCAGCAATTTTTATTATAAAGCATTTCGTACAAAAAGTCAACCTTTTCGTTCGTTTTTATACAAAAAAAGAGTCGGATTTTTTCCGACTCTTTTTTGCTCTTACAGGCAAACGATAAACAGCCACGCGAGAATGGCGGTGATGATCGAGCGCCAGCTGATCGCGGGCAATGCCAATACCACGGCAAGAATCGCGCAGATAAAGATGACGATACCGAAAATACGGCATTTGGACTTTTTGACACCGGCAATGCCGAAGATACCGGCAAGAAGCATCAGAATGCCGACAGCCGCCGATGCGATCGCGCCCACGTCCAATGCGAGAACGGCCTCAAAGGCCGAGATCGGGGAGAAAAGTCCCCATACGATGTAAACGATGCTGATCAAAATCTTCAGCACCTGCTTGGTTCCGCTTTTCATAGGTGTTGTCCTCCATCAGAAATACTATCATTATTATACGGAAAAACCGAGCGTTTGTCAAGGTTCTCCCTTAAAAAACGATGTTATTTGCCTCGGATCAGCCGAGTAGCACGTCAGTCAGAAGCATCAAGCAGAAGCCGACGAGCAACGCATAGGTTGCCCCACGCTCATGTCCATGCGCGTGCGTTTCGGGAATCATCTCGTCGCTGACAATGTACAGCATCGTACCTCCCGCAAAGGCGAGAGCAAACGGCAAAATGGCCGCCGACAGACTGACGGCAAAATAGCCGATCAGCGTACCGATCACCTCGACGAGTCCCGTCATCATGGCGATCACGAAGGTTCTTCCCGGCTTGACGCCTGCCGCGAGCATCGGACCGATGATGACCATGCCCTCGGGGATGTTCTGCAAAGCAATACCGCCCGCGATCACCAGCGCCTGGGATACGTCACCCGAGCCAAAGCCGACACCTGCGGCAATGCCCTCCGGCAGATTGTGAATGGCGATGGCC
>CAYULZ010000055.1:0-10612 GCA_964445865.1 uncultured Lachnospiraceae bacterium
CGAGGTGCTCGATGCCGTATATTTTATCATGCTTACCCGCAGAACGAATGGCGCGGTTAAGATCGCGCGACAGGACGGGATTGATGATGCCGTTGACGAGCGAGGATTTTCCCGAGCCCGACACGCCCGTTACGCAAACGAAGCAGCCGAGCGGAATATCCACATCGACATTCTTCAGATTGTGCTCCCGTGCGCCCTTGACCGAGAGAACATGTCCGTTTCCGGTACGGCGCTCGGTCGGCACGTGAATTTTTTTGCGCCCCGACAAATACGCTCCCGTGATCGAATCCTTGTTTTGCATAACCTCCTCGGGCGTTCCCGCGGCTACGATATGGCCGCCGTGAATGCCGGCCCCCGGGCCGATGTCGATAACATAATCAGAGGCCATCATGGTTTCCTCGTCGTGCTCGACGACGATAACGGTATTGCCGATGTCGCGAAGCTTTTTCAAGGTCTCGATCAGCTTGGAATTGTCCCGCTGATGCAGGCCAATGCTCGGCTCGTCGAGAATATACAGCACGCCGACCAGGGCTGAGCCGATCTGCGTGGCCAAACGGATTCGTTGTGCTTCACCGCCTGATAAGGAACCCGATTTGCGCGTCAGCGTGAGATATTCAAGGCCAACGCTGACAAGGAAGCCGAGTCGCGCCTTGATCTCCTTGATGATCTCAGCAGAAATGACCTTTTCCATGCCGTCCGGCTCAAATGCGTGAATGAAGTCCAATGCGTCTGAGACCGACATACGGCAAAAGTCGTCAATGCTGATCCCACCGACCGTCACGGCCAGGGAATTCGGGCACAAGCGCTTTCCCTGACATACGGGACAGGGGGCTTCCTCAATAAACTGCTCGTAGTATTCGTCGCTGCCCGATTGTGCGATGCGATTTTCAATCATTTTGACAAGGCCGTCGAAATGCACCTTTTGATGGTGCTCCTCGCCGCCAAACCAACGGTGGATATCATAAATTTCATGATCGGAGCCATATAAAAGGACGTTGTAAGCCTTTTCGGAAAATTCCGAAATCGGGGTGTCAACATCAAATCCAAAGCGTTCGCCGACAGCAATGAACAGCGGACCGTTCCAGCTCTGCTCCTCCATGGTTTTGAAGCCGTTGACGGCAATCGCCCCTTTACGGAGCGAAAGACTCGGATCGGGAATGAGTCGGTCGACGGCCACACGGCGCATCTCACCAAGCCCCGCACAATGCGGACAAGCGCCGGCGGGATTATTAAAGGAGAACATACGCGGCTCAAGGTCGCCGAAGGAAATGTTATGCTTTTCGCAGGCGTAGCTTTGCGAAAATTCCAGCTCGCGAGGCTCCCCCTCTCGCGGAACGGTGACGATCAAAAGATGGCCGTCGGCCAAGCGAAGCGCGTTTTCGACTGAGTCGGACAGACGCGGACGGATATCCGACTTCATGACCAAACGGTCGACCACGACCTCAATGTGATGCTTTTTGTTCTTATCGAGTACGATCTCCTCGGAAAGATCGTAAAGGCTACCGTTGACACGCACGCGCACGTAGCCGCTCTTTTTGGCTGAGGCAAACACCTTTTCATGTCTTCCCTTTTCCGCTCGAACTACGGGAGACAGCACCATAAAGCGCTCTCCCTCGGGAAGCTCCATGATCTTATCGATGATGGTATCGGTCGATTGGCGGCGAATCTCCTTGCCGCAGATCGGACAGTGCGGAATACCGATACGGGCGTACAAAAGACGCAAGTAGTCATAGATCTCGGTTACCGTTCCCACTGTGGAGCGAGGGTTCTTCGAGGTCGTTTTCTGATCGATGGAAATAGAGGGAGAAAGCCCCTCGATCAGATCAACATCGGGCTTGTCCATCTGCCCTAAGAACTGACGCGCATAGGAGGAAAGCGACTCAACGAAACGGCGGTGTCCCTCCGCATACAGCGTATCAAAGGCTAACGAGGATTTTCCCGAGCCCGAGAGTCCCGTCAGGATAACGAGCTGATCGCGCGGGATATCAATGTCAATATTTTTCAGGTTATTTACGCGTGCACCGCGGATGGATATCTTTTTTGGCATAATGATTCACACTCTCTATTACTCATTTTTCATCACGCAAGGCCTTGATCTTGTCACGCAGGAAGGCGGCCTGTTCGAATTCCAGCTTTTGCGAGGCGCGACGCATTTCCGTAGTCAACTCGGCAATCAGCTTTTCCTTTTCGCTTCTTGTCAGCTTGTGGGTGGGCTTCTTTCCTCTGCCCTTACCGATAGCCTCGTCGGCCACCTTACCGATCTCAATGACGTCACGAACGTCCTTGCGAATGGTTTTTGGCACGATGCCGTGCTCCGTATTATATGCCATCTGTATTTTGCGGCGGCGGTTAGTCTCGCCGATGGCGCGCTCCATTGAGCCCGTCATGTGATCGGCGTACATGATGACCTTACCATCGGCATTTCGCGCAGCACGGCCGATCGTCTGGATCAGGCTGCGCTCGGCACGCAAAAAGCCTTCCTTGTCGGCGTCGAGAATCGCGACGAGCGATACCTCGGGAATATCCAAGCCCTCTCGTAAGAGGTTGATGCCCACCAGCACGTCAAATTCACCGAGACGCAGATCGCGAATGATCTGCATACGCTCGATGGTATCGACGTTAAAATGAATATATTTGACCTTGATGGCGTTGTTCTCCAGATATTCCGTCAGATCCTCTGCCATCTTTCGCGTCAGCGTGGTAACGAGCACGCGCTCGTTTTTCTCAACGCGGATCGCAATTTCACTCATTAGGTCATCGACCTGTCCCTCAATGGGACGCACCTCGACCTCTGGATCGACAAGGCCCGTCGGACGAATGATCTGCTCTACCGTTGCTTCGGCATGCTCGCCCTCGTAGTCTCCCGGAGTTGCACTCACGAAAATCGCTTGATTGATCTTGGATTCAAATTCCTCAAAGAACAACGGGCGATTATCGTAGGCGGACGGCAGACGGAAGCCGAAATCGATCAGATTTTTCTTTCGCGCTGTATCGCCTCCACTCATGCCGCGAACCTGCGGTAGTGTTACGTGGGATTCGTCTACGAGTAACAAATAATCGTCGGGGAAATAGTCCAGAAGCGTATGCGGTGTTGAGCCTGCAGGACGGCCTGCCAGTACGCGAGAATAGTTCTCCACGCCCGAGCAAAAGCCGACCTCGCGGAGCATTTCCATGTCGTATTTGACACGCTCCTCGATGCGCTGTGCCTCGATCAGCTTACCTTGTGAACGGAAGAATTCCACCCGCTCCACCATTTCGCTCATGATCTCATGAAGCGCCACATCCTTTTTGTCTTCGGAAACGGCATAGTGTGTGGCGGGATAAACGGGCGCGTAGGTCAGCTCACGCAAGACCTCGCCCGTGACGATATTGATCTCTGATAGGCGGTCGATCTCATCACCGAAAAACTCAATGCGAAGTGCCTTGCTCTGCATATTGGCCGTGATCAGATCAACGGTATCGCCCTGCACGCGGAATTTGTTACGCTCCAATGCCAGATCGTTTCGCTCGTAGCTGATAGCTACGAGCTTTCGGATCAGCGCATCGCGACTGATCTCCATGGCGGGGCGAAGCGGCAAAACCAGCTTTTTATATTCCGATGGATCACCCAAGGAATAAATGCAGGAGACGCTGGCCACGATGATAACATCGCGGCGCTCCAAAAGCGCTGATGTCGCGCTGTGGCGCAGCATATCGATCTCCTCGTTGATCAACGCGTCCTTTTCAATATACATATCCTTTCCGGGGATATAGGCTTCTGGCTGATAATAGTCGTAATAGGATACGAAATACTCGACCGCATTATTGGGAAAGAGCTCGCGAAATTCCGAGCAAAGCTGGCCTGCAAGTGTCTTATTGTGTGCAAGAACCAGGGTCGGGCGTTGATATTGCGCGATCACATTGGCCATGGTAAAGGTCTTTCCCGAGCCCGTAACGCCGAGCAAGGATTGATAGCGATATCCGTTACGAAGTCCCTGCACCAGCTTTTCAATCGCTTGCGGCTGATCGCCGCTCGGCGCATATTCGGAATGAAGCATAAAAGCCTGTTCTTTCATATCGGATATCCTTTCATTGTATATTTATATTTTAGCAAGCGTTAGTCGATCAGTGCTCGGATCGCGGCGGCGATATGAGACTCGCTGATACCGGCGGCGTCGTAGATGCTCTGACCGGCGGCTCGTTTGTCAACAAAGCTGTCGTCCGTGGCTAAAATAGCAAAATCCTCGGTACGCAAGCGTCCGCGCCTTGTCCATTCGTCGGCAAGATTCATACCCATACCGCCCGCGCGGATCTCCTCCTCCAAAAAGAGAAGCTTCGCGCCGTTTGGCAGATATTGTTCGGCCTCTTTGGCAACATCGGCATAGGGCTTTATGTATTCCAGTAGCAAAATACCCACCGAAATCCCCTCTTGTGCCAGCCGATCGACGGCGTGCATGGCTTCGGTTACGATCCTGCCATGTGTCACGATCACGGCCTGGATATTGCTGTCCTTGGCATAGCTGCAACGCACGCTCGGCTTGCCGTACACACCGTCGGCATAAAAGGCGCGACATACCTCTTGCGATTCGGTTCCATTGGGATAACGGATCGCACAGGGAGATCCGCATGCGAGCGCTTCATCCATGGCCGCGCGCAGAGCACCGAGTGTCGTGGGGGTATAAATTTTCATATCGGGGATATGCGACAAAAAGGAAACGTCAAAAATACCGTGATGCGTTGCACCGTCTCCCGTATTCAGTCCCGCGCGATCGACGCAGATCACGACGGGAAGCTTCTGAAGTGCGATGTCGTGGATCACGGAATCGTATGCGCGCTGTAAAAAGGTAGAATAGACGGCTACAATAGGAAGCATTCCATTGGCTGCGAGGCCTGCAGAAAAGGTCAGAGCGTGCTCCTCGGCAATGCCCACGTCAAAGAATCTCTGTGGATACGCCTCACGGAAGGCGTTGAGCCCCGTGCCGTCGCACATAGCGGCTGTGATTGCACAAATGCGGTCGTTTTCTTCTGCCTTTTGGATCAAAAGCGCGCCCATGGTTGCCGAAAAGGTCGGCGTGGTCGGTTTTTGCGTACCGTCAGCTACCATGCCGTGATATTGGTCAGGGGCTTCCTCCGCAGGCGTATAGCCCTTCCCTTTTTTGGTTTTAACGTGCACCACAACACTTTCCTTAAGCTTCTTTGCCTCTCGAAGCAGATTTTCCACCTCGGCATAATCGTTACCGTCGATGGGGCCAAGATAGGTCAAGCCCATGCTTTCGAAATAATTGGAGCCGTATAAAGCGTTTTTGATCGTTTTTTTGATTCCTAACAGCAAGCGAAAAAGCGGCTTGCCGATCAGCGGAAGCTTTTTGAGAAAAATACCGGTGGCTCTTTTGGTTTTGAAATATCCCGAGCTCGTGCGGAGCTTGGAGAGGTTGGTCGCAAAGCGGCCGATGTTCTTCGAGATCGACATTTCGTTCTCGTTCATGATGATGATCAGATTCAGATCCTTACGGCAATTATTGAGAGCCTCGTGGATCATACCGCCCGTATACGCACCGTCGCCGATTACAGCAACGGTATAAGCCTCCGAGCCCTTGAGCTTGTCCGACATGGCAAAGCCGAGCGCGGCCGACAGTGATGTCGAGCTATGACCGCATCCAAAGCAATCGTATTCGCTTTCACTTCGCTTGGTAAAGCCGCAGAGGCCACCTGCCTGACGAATGGTATTCATTTGTTCGTACCGCCCTGTCAGCATCTTATGCACGTAGCTCTGGTGACCGACGTCAAAAATAATATGATCGCACGGTGCGGAAAATACGCGGTGAATGGCAACCGTCAGCTCTACAACGCCGAGATTGGACGCCAAATGCCCGCCTGTTTTCGAGACGGTCGTTACCAAGGATTCACGAATTTCCTCTGCCAACCGCGACATATCCGCAGCAGACAGCTGCTTAAGATCCTCGGGAGAATGAATATGAGACAAATACGCATTCGATGACATATCCTTCACTGGTTCCCCCTTTTACCATACTGTATCTTTTATTATAACACATTTATACGCAAAAGAAAAGAGATTCTTTTGCTTTTTTCTCATTTTTATCAAAAGAATGGCGACCTTCTACTTGGAAGGTCGCCATAAGCAAAATCAGCAATTCTTTTCAAAGGTTTCTCTCATGACCTTCAGCTTGGCTTCGGCATCTGCATGCGTTTTGCCGACCACGCTGAAATAAAACTTACATTTCGGCTCAGTTCCGCTGGGGCGAACGGCGACCCAACTACCGTCGTCGAGCAGGAAGCGAAGCACGTTGGAGCGCGGGAAGCCCGCATCGAGCATGTCCTTGGTATGATAATCCTCGAGCTTTGCGACTCTTACATCCCCTGCCTGCATCGGCGGCTCGGCACGCAGACCGTCAACGAGCGAGCGGATCTTTTCGGCACCGTCAAGTCCCTTGAAGGTAAAGTTGTCAAGCGCATCAAGGAAAAATCCATATTGATCATAAAGAGCATAAAGAATGTCCAAGAGGGTCTTACCCTGCTCGTGATAATACGCCGCCGATTCGCAAAGCAGAAGCGAGGCCTGCACGGCGTCCTTGTCACGAACGAAATCCGCCGCCAGACAGCCGTAGCTTTCCTCATAGCCGAATACGAACGCCTTATCGCCGGCCGTTTCGTAGCGATAGATTTTATCGCCGATGAATTTGAAGCCGGTCAAAGTCTTTTCCACAGCAACGCCGTATTTCTGGCAGATACGGTCACCGAGATCCGACGTTACGATGGTATTGAGCATTACGCCGTTGCTCGGGAGCGTACCTTTTTCGGCTCTGCTCGAAAGAATATATTCCAACAATACGGCGGCCGACTGATTGCCCGTCATGCGGACGTATTCACCGCCATGCTTGACAGCTACACCAAGGCGGTCGCAGTCGGGATCGGTAGTGATAACGATATCCGCATCTTCGCGCTTGGCATATTCCATGGCAAGCACATAAGCATCAGCCACCTCAGGATTGGGGTTTTTGGTATTGCTGAATTCGGTATCGGGCGTACACTGCTCCTCAACGGGAATCACGTGATATCCCGAGCGGGCAAGTACCTCGCGAACGGGGACGTTGCCCGTACCGTGCTGGGGAGAATAAACGATCTTGATATTCTTTTTGACCTCGGGACGAATGGAAACCTTCATGACGCGGGCGTAGTACGCTTCGTCTATGGCCTCACCGATCGTCTCGATCCGATCTCCCGCTTCGGTTATGGAAAGCGAGCGAACGGCCAAGGGATCCTTGACCTTTGCGATCTCGGCAACCACGAGATCGTTGATCTCGGGAATGAGCTGACAGCCGCGCTCGTCATACAGCTTATAGCCGTTGTATTCGGGCGGATTGTGAGAGGCCGTGATCATAACCCCGCCGAAAGCCTTCAACTCTCTGACAGCAAAAGAAAGCTCTGGCGTGGGGCGCAGAGAGGCAAACAGAAACGCTTTGATGCCATTGGCCGCCAGAACGCCCGCCGTTTCCTCAGCAAATTCCACGCTGAAACGTCGGTTATCGTGGGCAATGACTACGCCGCGACGGCATGCCTCCTCACCGCCGACTGTCTTCATATACTGTGCATATCCCTGTGTGGTTTTGCGAACCATGTAACGATTGATGCGGTTGGTGCCCACGCCGATCACACCGCGCAAGCCTCCCGTTCCAAATTCCAGATCCTTGGAAAATCGCTCGCGAATCTCCGTGTCATTTTCACGAATGGACACAAGCTCCGCTTTGTCCCTCGGATCCAAACGATCATCCTTCAACCAACGCTCAAACACCATTTTGTACATGTGCAAACCCCTCCCTCAACTTTTAAGAATTTTATTATAGCATACTTTTTTTGATTCGTCAATAGGAATCCATCGACAAATTGTGCGTAATTTTATAAAAAATTATGCAAGAATTTTTTAACAAATACTTGACATTTTTTGAATTCTATGGTATCATAGTGTTGCTTTATTAAGATAAAGTGATAAAGCGACGCATTTTGCGTAAAAATATATTGCCACATTGCTTGGCAGGAGGTTTATCATGAAAAAAATTCTTTCTCTCACTCTTGCACTCGTCATGCTGATGAGTACCGTTTTGCTCATGTCCTCGTGTAGCAAGGAGGATGACGTTCTCACTTGCGGTGTCACGATCTTCGAGAACATGAATGAAAAAGATGAAAACGGAAACTGGACCGGCTTTGAAACCGAATTTGCACAGGAAGTCGGTAAGATCATCGGTATGGAAGTTGAGTTCCAGGAAATCGACTGGGAGCAGAAGTACAACGAGCTGAACTCCGGTGCTATCGATTGCATCTGGAACGGCTTCACCGCAAACTCCAGCGACAACGGCGTTAAGAGAAGCGACCTCGTTGATTTCTCTTACGGCTACATGCTGAACCAGCAGTGCATCGTCGTAAAGAAGGCTAATCTGGCTAACTACACCTCGGAAGACTCCCTGAAGGGCAAGACGGCATGTGTAGAGGGCGGTAGCGCCGGCGAATCCTATGCAAAGACGGCTACCGATGAGGATAAGGTTCTGAAGGCAACCTCGCAGATCAAGGCCTTCCCTGAGTTGAATTCCGGCGCCGTTGATTTTATCGTTGTTGATATTCTCCTCGCGCAGAATCTCTGCGGCAAGGGCGACTATGCCGATTTGTCTATCGTTGAGGCAATCGAGCTTGAGTCCGAGATCTATGCCGTTGGCTTCAAGAAGGGCAGCGAGCTGACCGAGAAGGTCAATGCAGCTATCAAGGAGCTTGAGGAAAACGGCAAGCTGATGGAGCTGGCAAAGAAGTACGGCTTTGAAAACGTTTTGAAGATTACCGAAAACATCGAGTAATGGTTTAATCAAAGGAAAATAATCAATATGGGGTTTTGGGAAGTTACAAAGAGCTTGCTCGGCGGACTGGAACAGACCTGCCTGATTTTTGCGCTAACACTTGTGTTAGCGCTTCCTTTGGGTTTGGCGATTTCTTTTTGTTCCATGTCAAAATTCAAGCCGTTGGCAGCGGTTACTAAAATTTTCGTCTGGATCATCCGCGGCGTGCCGCTGATGCTTCAGGTCATCATCGTTTTTTACGTACCGGGATTTCTGTTGGGCACTCCCCTGTTCTCTCGGTTTGCGTCGGTCATCGCAGCGTTTGTCATCAACTATGCCTGCTATTTTTCCGAGATCTACCGCGGAGGAATCGAAAGCATTACCAAGGGACAGTACGAGGCCGGCTACGTTTTGGGTATGACCAAAACGCAGGTGTTCTTTAAGGTCATTTTAATTCAGGTCATCAAGCGCATTCTGGCTCCGATGTCGAACGAGGTCATTACGCTCGTCAAGGACACGGCATTGGCACGCGTCATCATGATCGTCGAGATCATTCAGGCGGCGCAGAATTTTGCGGCCTACGGCTTGATGTGGCCTTTATTCTACACCGCGGTTTTCTACTTGATTTTTGTCGGATTGTTGACGATCCTCTTCAATTCCTTCGAAAAAAAGTTGAGCTATTTCAAATCTTAAGGAGGACGTCATGGCATTTTTTGAAGTCAAAAATATCACCAAGCGATTTGGAAAGACCGACGTTCTCAAGGGCATCGATTTTACCATGGAAAAAGGAACGGTGCTTTCGATCATCGGCTCCTCGGGAAGTGGAAAAACCACCCTGCTCCGTTGCCTGAACTTCTTGGAAACGCCCGATACAGGAACAATGTCCATCAACGGCAAAACGATTCTGGATGCCGAGGCATTCAAAACGAAAAAGCTCAACGACGACGAGATCCGCCAGCGCCGTCTCCATTTCGGTTTGGTATTCCAATCCTTTAACCTATTCCCGCAGTATACCGTTCTGGATAACATCACGCTTGCCCCTTCCCTTCGTCTGAAGGAGGAAAAGCTTTCTCGCGAGGACATGGCCAAGCGGATGGAGGAAATCCAGGAGCACGCTCATTCTCTGCTTGCTCGCGTCGGTCTTACCGCCAAGGCGGGATCGTACCCTTGTGAGCTTTCGGGCGGTCAACAGCAGCGTGTGGCGATTGCCCGCGCGCTTGCGCTCTCTCCCGATATCCTCTGCTTCGACGAACCGACCTCGGCGCTCGATCCCGAGCTGACCGGCGAGGTATTGCGCGTCATCAAGGACCTGAAATCAGCAGACAGCACGATGATCGTCGTTACGCACGAGATGGAATTTGCAAAGAACGTATCGGACCAAGTCATCTTTATGGCCGACGGTATCATCGAAGAATCGGGCAAGCCTGAACAGATCTTCGAGCATCCCACCTCCCCCATTACCAAGGCTTTCTTGAATAAATCCTTAGAAACCTTTTAACGGTTTGATAAAAAGGCTTGGAGCAATGGGTGATGCTCTTAGCGGAGAATTTGAAAATCTACTAAGTGCGAGCATCGCATCTGACTAGTCAAATACAAATATGGGCTAAGCCCAAACCCATATTACAAGCAGAAAGAGAGAACAAATCGGTTTAAATGCCGAAATGTTCTCTCTTTTTTTCTGCTCGTTTAGTTTAGAGTTATGAGGCTCGTTTTCACTCGCCGTTATGAATTTGCTACACAAATGTTATGATATGATTGCCCATCAAACCTTAAACTTGGCGAAGCCAATCATA
>CAYULZ010000056.1:0-6653 GCA_964445865.1 uncultured Lachnospiraceae bacterium
GAGCGCGGTGGTACCGTTGAGTGCGTAGATCTTGATCTCCATCTCGCCGTCTGGCTTTTTTGCGCAGGCGGTTGCGAGAGGCAGAAGCATAGCAAGTGCCAGAACGAGTAAGAGTGCTTTTGTGAGAAGGTGTTTCATGGTAATGTTTCCTTTCTTGAAATATATAAATTTTTGAAACTCATGAGGGGGAGGAAAAGCTTGTGAGCGCTTCGGGATCGGGCAGATAAATACGGCCGTCCCGATGCTCGATCAGTGAAAGCTCGGACAATTTGTCCATTGCACGGTAGAGCGATGCACGCCCAAGGCCAAGCAGATTGGCAAGGGTCGTCATCGAGTACGTCGGCGCAAATACACCGTCCGTATGATTTTCCAAGAGAAACAGTGCAAGCCTGTGCTCCGCGCTTCCCGCGGTAAAGGTGGCGATTTTGCGGTTCAGATATACGATTTTTTTGCTCAAAAAGCGGAGATAAAATTGCAAAACTCCCGCGTCGGTCTCGATAAAGCGCCGAAAGGCACTCCCCTCAAAAAAGAGGACCTTTGCCGCTTCCTTGGCACGGATCACAGTGGGGAAAGCCGAGTCGGTTGCGTACAGATTGGCTACGCCGAACATTTCACCGGCTACCGCCGTTTTGAGAAGCGTGCGCACGTCTCCACCGTGGGTATAGATTTCCGCCTTGCCTGCGAGTAGAATACCGACGCGAACCCCGGGGATCTCGGAGGAGTACACGGTTTGCCCGACATCAAAATCGCACAGAGAGAGATCGCTCTCACTAAAGCAACGAGCCACATGCTCGACCGAAGCGGCAGAAAAGAGGGGGATCGTTTTCAATATGGGAAATTGATCGTATAAATGCATGATGCCTCCTATTTTCTTGAACTGTCTCATTTGAGACATTTATAGTATACGATATTCCAGACATCTTGTCAAGAGTTTTTGAAAAATACTTGTTAAAAAAATGTGAATAATGGAAAACGCCTTTACAAAAGCAGAAAAATATGTTATAATTTATATTCAAAGTAAAAGAAATTTCGCCGCCTCGTGCGGCGCATAAAGGAGAATGCATATGACTTTGGTTATTTTGGCAGCAGGCATGGGTTCTCGCTACGGTGGATTGAAGCAGATCGATCCTATTACCGAGAACGGAGAGTTTATCATTGACTTTTCGGTTTATGATGCAATTCTGAACGGTTTTGACAAGATCGTGTTCGTTATTAAGGAAGAAAACCTTGATGAGTTTAAGGATACGATCGGCAAGCGCTTTGAAAACAAGATCAAGGTAGAATATGCCTTCCAGGACCTTGCGGATCTTCCCGCAGGCTTTTCCGTTCCCGAGGGTCGTACGAAGCCTTGGGGTACGGCACAGGCATTGCTTGCCGCACGCCACGTTGTTAACGAGCCCTTCGCTGTGATCAATGCCGACGATTTTTACGGCAGAAGCGCATACGCTCTGCTTTCGAGCCATCTCGGTGCGATCAAGAATGCCAATGCGGGTGAATACTGCATGGTCGGCTACATTTTGCAGAATACCCTTACCGAAAACGGTACTGTTTCTCGTGGTATCTGCGAGGTTGGCGCTGACGGCTACCTCACCGAGGTTACCGAGCGTACCGCGATCCGTCGTGAGGCCACCTGTGCCGTGTATAACGAGGACGGCAAGGATGTGGAGATCTCGCTCGACAGCATCGCATCTATGAACTGCTGGGGCTTTACTCCCGACATCTTCGATCGTGTGATGGAAGGCTTCCGTGCATTCCTCTCCGAGCTGAAGCCCGAGGAGATCAAGAAGGAATACTATCTGCCCTTCGCCGTTTGCGATCTAATGCAGAAGGGTCTTTGTACCGTTCGCGTATACCCCTCCAAGGATTCCTGGTACGGCGTGACCTACGCATCCGATAAGGAAACCGTTCAGAAGGGAATCGGCAGCATGATCGAAAAGGGCGTTTACCCGAAGGTGCTCAACGCCTGACATACATAAAGCATCAGCAATAAGGAGAGAAACAATGGCAATTTTGATTACGGGCGGTGCCGGCTATATCGGTACCCATACGATGGTAGAACTTTTGAATGCCGGCAGAGAGCTGGTCGTTGTCGATAATTTCTGCAATAGTAAGCCCTGCTCCCTCGAGCGTGTGAAGCAGATCACGGGCAAGGACTTTAAGTTCTACGAGGTCGATCTTCTCAATCGTGAGGCCTTGGAAAAGGTATTTGAGGAGAACAGCATTGACAGCTGTATCCACTTTGCCGGCTTGAAGGCGGTCGGTGAGTCGGTATCCATGCCGCTTTGGTACTACCACAATAATATTACGGGAACGCTCATTCTCCTGGAGACCATGAAGAAATACGGCGCGAAGCGTATCGTGTTCAGCTCCTCGGCCACCGTTTACGGTAAGCCCGCAAGTGTGCCGATTACCGAGGATTTCCCGCTTTCCACGACCAATCCTTACGGCGAGACCAAGCTGATGATCGAGCGTATCCTGAAGGATCTTTACGTTTCCGATCCCGCGTGGAGCATCTCGGTTCTGCGTTATTTTAACCCGATCGGTGCGCATAAGAGCGGCCTGATCGGCGAGGATCCGCAGGGTATCCCGAACAATCTGTTGCCTTATGTTGCTCAGGTAGCGACGGGCAAGCGCGAGTGCCTCTCGGTATTCGGTAACGATTATAATACCCCCGACGGTACGGGCGTTCGTGACTATATCCACGTCGTTGACCTTGCTGCCGCTCACCTCAAGGCACTGGAGCGTGCCGAAAAGGTAACGGGTATCGACTATTTCAACGTCGGTACGGGAACGGGCTACTCCGTTCTCGATATCATTCACGCCTATGAGGAGACCACGGGCGCGAAGGTCAACTATAAGATCGTTGCTCGCCGCCCGGGTGACATCGACGAGTGCTACGCCAACCCCAAGAAGGCCTACGAGCTACTCGGCTGGAAGGCACAGTACAACATTCAGGACATGTGCCGCGACTCCTACAACTGGCAGACGAAGAATCCCAACGGCTACGACGATTGACGAGGGGAAGGCATGAGCATTACGAAAGAAATATTCGGACAGCTGGATACACAAACGGTATACGTATATACCTTGGAGAACCGCGCGGGTATGCGTGCGAAGATCCTCAATTACGGCGGCGCCGTTACTCAGCTGTGGGTTCCCGACAGAAATGGTGTCATGGCTGACGTGCTTGGCGGCTACGATACGCTGGAGTTCTACCTTCGCGCTTCGGGCTATCAGGGGGCACTGATCGGTCGCTTTGGCAACCGTATCGCGAACGGCCGCTTTACGCTGGATGGCAAGGAATATGTCCTCGCTCAAAATAATAAGTGTAATCATTTGCACGGCGGTTTGCGTGGCTTTAACGCCTACGTTTGGGATGTGACCGAGGAGGATGGCGACGAGCCTGCGCTGATCCTGCACCGCCTTTCTTCGGACGGGGAAGAGGGGTATCCCGGCAACCTCGACGTGACCGTGACCTACCGCTTGACGGCTGAGAACGGCCTATCGATTCATTATGTGGCTACGACCGACAAAACGACGGTTGTGAATCTGACCAACCACTCGTATTTCAATCTGCGTGGCTTTGATGCGGGTAGAGTGGATTCGCTCGTACTGACGTTGGATGCCGATGCCTATTTGCCGACCGACGAGACGCTGATCCCGACTGGCGAGCTTCGTTCGGTGGAGGGAACGCCCTTCGATTTCCGTTCGCCCAAGACGATTGGGCGCGATCTCGGCGCAGACGATACCGATCTGTTGCGCGCCAAGGGATACGATCATTGTCTGAAGTTCGTTGACCGTGCGTTGAACGGTCCGATCAAGCGCGGCGAGCTTTATGATCCGCAAAGCGGTCGCGGCATGGCGTTGTATACCAATCAACCCTGTGTGCAGGTCTATACGGGCAATTTCCTGACCAACGAGGAGTTTTTCTTCAAAGGCGGTTATCCGCAGGCACCGCAGACCTTCGTCTGCCTTGAAACTCAGCGTATGCCCGACAGTCCCAACAAGGAACATTTCACCGATTGTACGCTTCGCCCCGGCGAAACCTACGATTTTACGACGGAATATCGCTTCTTCGTAAAATAATAAAAAGAGCCGCTTTTCGGCGGCTCTTTTTTCATGGAATTTTCGTGTTTTTTTGGAAAAAGCGATTGACAAGGCAAAACCCTTATGATATAATATTAATATTAAGATACGGACATATTTCTGTACGAGGTGATTGAAATGAATCAAAAACGCTTGAAGTTAATTTTGGCCATTGCCAGTGGCGTTGCTCTGGTAGCGGCGATCCTTTTGTTTGTGCTCAGCCTTACGGTGATTCAGAACGTGGCAACGCGCGTGATCATGATCATCACGTCGGTGCTGTTTCTGGCACTTGCCGTCGAGGTTTTCTATCTGTTTATGATCGCAGGCGATTCTCGCGCGAACTATTTTCTGTACGATAGCCGTCAAGGACGGAATATTTCGGTACAGAAGCTCGCTTTCCAGACGGTAAACGTTCGTATGAACCGTTTCCTCTCGGGCTACGCCTCCTCCGAGGGCAAGCTTTGGACCGATAAGATTTTGGACAACCCCTATTTGGAGATGGACGATGCCTTCAAGCCGCTTGTGGCTTATAAGCTTCTTTTCGACCTGGCCGAGCACGATAGCGAAAGCGGTTGGAAGTGCTTTGAGATGGCTTCCTATGAAACGGTGGAATTTCTGTGTGCAGCCCTCGAAATGAGCGGAGACGACGAAATGGCACAGAATCTGCGCCAGATGAAGGCGGCTATGCCCATCAATCTCAAGTACGTGCGCGACTATCTGGTTAGAAACCGCCAGTACCTCAAGGAAAAAATGCGTCGCTACGTTTGCGAGAACATTCAAAAGTTTTAATGAAAATGATTATCGGACAAGGTCTGTGCGGCCTTGTCCGATTTTTCTGTGTCTGAAAAAAGAAATGCTTGCAATTTGTGCGCGGATATGGTAAAATAAAAAGGTAAAGCAATGAGGTGGTTCTATGTTTACGATTAAAATTGCCAATATTACCGTTGATATTTACAACCGCTATCTTCTTGTGCGCCAATTGTGTGAGAAATACACAGTCGAGCTTGCGGAAAGGGCAGACTTGAGTATTTCCGTTCCCGAGGAGGAGATCGAGGCGCAGGTGGCAGCCTGTGATTTCCCGACGACCCTCGCATATGCCGAAAGCGTTTGCATATACCGCCATATCTGCGCGCGCATTCCGAGGGGGTTCGGTGCGTTTTTGTTCCACGGTGCAGTCATTGAGTATGAGGGGCGTGGCTACGTGTTTGCAGCACGCAGCGGTACGGGAAAATCTACGCATATCACACGCTGGCAAAAGCGCTTTGGCGACAGTGTGCGCGTGATCAATGGGGATAAGCCGATCATGCGCTTCGAGGGGGATACGCTTTACGCCTACGGAACGCCGTGGTGCGGCAAGGAAAACTGGGAAACAAACGCAAGCGTGCCCGTTTGTGCCATTTGTTTTTTGGAACGGAGCGCGGAAAACGAGATCAGCCGTATCGAGCCTGAACAAGCCGTGACACGCGTGTTTCAGCAGGTGCTGACACCGACCGATCTGCAATCGGTTGATACGCTGTTTCCGCTGCTAGATAAAATGCTGATGAATATTCCGTGCTATCTTTTGAGATGTAATATGTCCGAGGAGGCCGCAGAGGTGGCGTATCGGGGCATGTGTCTCGAAGCAGAAGGGGGAAGAATATGAGGATCAAAGATGGATTTGTGGTAAGACCCGTGGCGGGTCAGCACATGGTGGTAGCGCTGGGTGAGGCCGCCAAGAGCTTTAACGGCATCATCAAGCTCAACGAGAGCGGCCGTATCATCTGGGATATGCTGACCGACGGTGCGGAGCGCGACGCGATCGTTGATCACTTATGTGCCGAATACGACGTGGCACGCGCCGTGGTCGAGGCCGATTGTGATAAGTTTATTCGGTCCTTGCAGGAGAATCATATCCTTGAATAACGTGGAAATTCATTTAGAGGACACCATCGGGGTCATTGAGGAGATTCTCGCGAGCGACGGGGAATTCCGTATGGCACCGCGCGGACGGAGCATGCGCCCGCTGATCGTGGAGGGAAGAGACACGGTGGTTCTGGCTCGCAAGGCACCGTGCGATATCCGACGCTACGATATGCTTTTTTATCGACGCAAGAACGGACAATTCGTTTTGCACCGCTTGATGCGCATAGAAAAAGACGGAACGTATACGATGTGCGGCGACGCACAAACGGTGCTCGAAAAGGGGATTCGTTCCGAGCAGATCATCGGCTACGTGCAAGGGCTTTACCGAAAGGGCCGTTTCGTGACGTTACATTCGTTCGGCTATCGCTTGTATCTGGCTTTTTGGTCGCGACTCTTTTTGCGTCGATGCTTT
Organism: uncultured Lachnospiraceae bacterium; assembly: GCA_964445865.1. Taxonomy (GTDB): domain Bacteria; phylum Bacillota; class Clostridia; order Oscillospirales; family CAG-272; genus HGM12713. The sequence goes on from CAYULZ010000056.1 coordinate 6,401, forward strand.
TTGCTTGTCGGAAGAATTCTGCGCAAAATTGCGCGCATATTACATGGAAAAAAAGGGGAAAAATAATGTATCCTTACGATATTCTACCGGGAATGGATCTGTACGCTTTGCTTTTGTGCGTGGCCATTCTTGCGGCGTTGATCTCCTTTCGGATCTTTGCCGATCGCTTGCAGTTCAAGGCCAAGCTGCAGAATTTTTGCCTGTTTACGGGCATAGCTGCCATTGTGGTGGGCTACTTTTCTGCCGTCTTGTT
>CAYULZ010000056.1:6663-10495 GCA_964445865.1 uncultured Lachnospiraceae bacterium
CTTGTTCCAGGCCTTTTATAACATTGGAAAATACGGCGAATTTCGTCTTGACACGCAGACGGGTGCGACCTTTTACGGCGGCCTGATCGGCGGTGCGGCTTCGTTTTTGCTGATTTATTTTATCGTTGGACACTTTGTGTTCCGCGAAAACCACGAGCATCTGCGGCAGTTCTGGCACCTAGCCGATATTGCGGCGATCTGTATTTCGGTTGCTCATGGCATCGGGCGCATCGGGTGTCTGATGGCGGGCTGCTGTCACGGCGCCGTGACCGATAAGTGGTACGGCATTTACATGGTATCCAAGCAGATCAAGGTTGTTCCGATCCAGCTCTTTGAGGCGCTCGTTTTGTTCGCCATATGCGCGTTGTGCGTGTATCGCCTGATCAAGGGAAAGAGGGATAACCTGCCGTTGTATATGATCGTCTACGGCGTATGGCGCTTCTTTATCGAGTATGCGCGCACCGATTATCGCGGCACGACCCTCGTGTCCTTCCTGACGCCGTCGCAACTGACGGCTGTCGTGATGGTTCTGGGCGGCATTGCCTTGCTGATTGTGCGCCGCGTGCGCTTTGCGGAGAAGAACGATGAATCTGTGGTTTGAGATTGGTATTCGTCTGTTTGGCACTGCGGTCTGCGTGGCCTTGATGTGGCGATTTTCCTATACGCATCAGCTGCTCCCGGGTAAGCTGAGCACCAAGCGGCTTTTGACCGTGCTGCCGTTCTTTGTCATCGCCGTCAATAATTTTCCGTTTTTGTCGGTGCTGATGGGGGAGGCAAGTCTTGCTGGTGCCCATGCAAGCGGGTATGTTCGCTATGCCTTGTTTTGCCTTTCGGTCGGACTCTTCGAGGAGTTCGCTTTTCGCGGCTGTGCCTTTACGATCGCTCTCGAACAAACGAAAAAAATGAAATCCCCGCCGTTGCGTGTGCTCGTTGCCAGCGTGATCTCGTCGGCCATCTTCGGCCTTGTGCACCTGACCAATTTGTTTGCAGGCGCATCCGTCGGCGGTACGCTGTTGCAGGTTGGCTATTCGTTCCTGATCGGCGGCATGTGCTCGATCATGCTGGTCAAGACCGGGAACATCTGGTACTGCGCGCTTTGCCATGCGATCTATAATTTTGCAGGCGGCGTCGTGCCTGAACTGGGCAGCGGCACGCTTTGGACGGTGCCAACTGTGATTTTGACGGCGGTCGTGGCTGTGATCGTTACGGTCTATGCCTTTGCCGTCCTGTTTCGTGTCTCCGCCGAGGAGGTGGAAAGAACCGTAAAAGGGAAGCGGGCAACCCTTGCCCATGAGGAAAAATATGATTACGTTTGAAGAAGTAAAGCATAACGAAACGATCCGCACCTATATTCAGCGCGCGGATGAATCCTTGACGGCACAGGGCTTTACCGAGCACAGCTTTGCCCACGTCGGTAAGGTGGCGCATACGGCAGACTATATCCTGCGTACGCTTGCGTATTCCGAGCACGATATCGAGCTTGCCAAGATCGCGGCCTATATGCACGATATTGGAAACCTCGTCAACCGCGAGGAGCATTCGCAGAGCGGCGCGATTATGGCGTTCCGTATTCTCGATCACCTCGGCATGAGTGCCGAGGATATCGCTACCGTCGTCACCGCCGTCGGCAATCACGACGAGGGTAACGGTGTGCCGGTCAATGCGATTTCTGCCGCGCTGATTCTCGCAGATAAATCTGACGTGCGCCGCACGCGTGTTCGCAACCGCGATTTTGCAACCTTTGATATCCACGACCGCGTCAATTATTCGGTGACGGAGTCGAAGCTTGTTATCAACGAGGCACACGATGCCATTCGCCTCTATTTGACCATTGAGACCGAGTATAGTTCGATCATGGACTACTTTGAGATTTTTATGGGGCGCATGCTCCTGTGCCGCAAGGCCGCCGAGCGACTTGGCCTTTGCTTTGGCCTAACGATCAACGAGCAGGAGATTTTGTAAGGGAGAATATGTTTATGAACGATTGGATGGATATTGAAACACAAAAAGACATCGACGTTCTGATGGAATCATTTTCGGGTTTTCATGATTCTTGCCTTGTTTCTATGAATTATATCAGTGGAAACAAAGTGCAAGATAACGGTTCGATGACTTTTGGCACACCAAACGACTATCAATTAAATATGATATTTGATAATCAATACGGCGAATCCGTAGAACTGTGCTTCAACGGCGTTAGGCGTATGCACTTGGTTGGCTTGCAAGATAATTATCTTGCAGACATTTTTGGTGCAAGTATTGCATTTTATGAGAATATCATGCCGTCAAAATATACCGCACCTCAAAGATGTATCGTTTGGGTCGACGACGGTAGCTTTGACGTTTCAAAAATTGACAACTCATTAAACGAGCCGTCCATTACTTACATCATTGCGCACGCACTAAAGTGGCGAAAAATTCAGTGAGTGCTTTGCTCGATAGTAGGGGAGGGGCTTGCTCCTCCCGATTTTATTTATGTAATAAAACGACTCATTGTTTTGGACCGTCGAGGACGCCGTTCCCTACAATTGTAAAATTTGCGTTGAATACGAATACCGCCGAGAGCGACCAAACGGTTACTCTCGGCGGTGTTTTTTTGATTTTCCTATGCAAAAAATGAGAGTTTAATCATAAAATGAGATATTGTTATTTCCTTTTGTTGCTGTTATAATATAACCGTAAGCTTACGAAAAACTAAAAGGAGATTTTTATATGAACGCAACCGTGTTTTCCGAAAATATGAAAAAATTTCGGGTGGCGAAAAACTACACGCAAGAGCAGGTCGCCGAAAAGCTCTGTGTCACGGCGCAAACCGTGTCTCGTTGGGAATGCGGAACGACCTTGCCCGACGTATTGATGCTTCCCGAAATTGCCAAGGTTTACGGTATCGTTGTCGACGATCTTTTCAAGAAACAGTCGATTGCTTACGATAATTACGCACAAAGATTGTCCGGAGTTTACGAAATCAGCGAGGATCCCGAGGATTTTTTAAGATGTCGTCTTGAATATCAAAAACTGATGAAGTCGGGTGAATTGTCTATGAAAGACAAATGGATCTACGCGTGGCTCCATATGGAGATGATGTATGATTGCAAAAAAGAAGCACTCAAATGGTATGACGAGGTGTTAGCAGATAAAACACAAAAAAATTCGCTTCCGTATCGAAGATCAGCTTCCATGAAACAAGACATGCTCTTTTCTTTTGGAAAAGGCGAAGAAATTTTAGAGGAACGCCAGCGAAAGATGGACGAGGCAGGCGGAGAGCTTGACGAGAGAGAATGGATCTTACTGATCGAAGCATATGAGCTAGCAAAGCAATACGAAAAAGCTCTTTCTGTCTGCAAAGAGGCAATGCAAAAATATCCCGATCATTGGGAATTGTATTGTTGCGCCGGTATGATCTATATGGATATGAAAAAATATGAAGAAGCGATTACCTACTATGAAAAAGCAGGCGAAATAGGAACGTATTTTTGCGACGAAAAATATTCAATCGCGATGTGTTATCGAAAGCTTGAAAGATTTAGCGAAGCCTATCAGATCTATTTGGAGATTGCAGAGATTCACCGCAAAAACGGATATGACGTAGAGGCCGAGCAGGCTCTGGGTTATGCCAAGGAAATTGAAGATAAAATATAATATTAACCGCCGAGAGTGACCGTTGGGTTACTCTCGGCGGTATTATTGTTATTTCAAGACAACATAAGTCGTAGGCATTTCAAGAGGATGCCACGCGGTATTCAAAAATTGTCTGTCAATAAGAATTGTTGCGGGAACGCAAACGGCATTAACAAACTTATCCATAGAAGCAATGCCATTCACTTGACTTTGT
>CAYULZ010000057.1:0-10272 GCA_964445865.1 uncultured Lachnospiraceae bacterium
TTTGCCATCAGGGGCGTCTTGGTGAGCAGATAACCGCGCTTCTGCTCCTCGTCCTCTACCCATCTCTGCAAGAGCTGAATGGTGCGCGCGCCCTTGGGAAGCATGACGGGAAGTCCCTGACCGATGGCATCGACCGTGGTGAAATATTCGAGGTCGCGTCCGACCTTATTGTGGTCGCGTTTCTTGGCTTCCTCGATCTTTTCCAGATGCGCCTTCAGCTCGTCCTTCGAGGGGAACGCCGGGCCGGAGACACGCTGGAGCATCTTGTTCTTCTGGTCGCCCTTCCAATACGCGCCCGTGCACTGCGTCAGCTTGAACGCTTTAACAGCGCCCGTCGCAAAGAGGTGCGGGCCAGCACAGAGGTCAACGAACTCGCCTTGACGGTAGAAGCTGATGACGGCGTCGGCGGGGAGCTCCTCGATGAGCTGAACCTTGTAGGGCTCGTCCTTCTCCTGCATGAGGGCGATCGCCTCGGCGCGGGGGAACTCAAAGCGCTCGATGCGCAGATTTTCCTTGACGATCTTCTTCATTTCTCCCTCCAGCGCCGCAAGGACGTCGGGGGTAAAGGAGATCTCGGAGTCGAAGTCGTAGTAAAAGCCGTTCTCAATGGCAGGGCCGATGGTCAGCTTCGTCTGGGGGTAGAGGCGCTTCACGGCTTGCGCGAGCACGTGCGAGGCGGTGTGGCGGAAGACGTGCTTGCCGTCCTCGCTCTCAAAGGTGAGCAGCTCGACCTCGGCGTCGGCGTCGATGAGCTGCGAGAGGGCGCAAACGGTGCCATTGACCTTCGCGGCAAGCACCGCGCGGCTGATGAGGCCCGCTTCAGCGGCCGCATCGTAGACCGTGATCGGCTCGTTCTTTTCAAGTACGATGTCGTTGAATTTGATGTTCATGGTGATTCCTCCTATATAGATAGTTTATGTTGAACTTTTTTATGAGGGAACTTTTCGAGAAAAGTTCGCTCAAACTCCCTCAAAAGCTTCCTGAAAATTTATTTTAGGGCGTACCGTGCAGATTGTATTTCCCTTCATTTAAGCGTGTCATCCTGAGCGGAGCGAAGCGAAGTCGAAGTTTCGGCTAAGAGAGCGACAGCGAGCCGTGCCGAAACCGAGGAGCGACAGCGACGAAGGGATCTGGAAGCGATATCTGCTATTCTGCGATACCAAATTTTACTTTTGTTTGGCAAGGTCGCGAAAAGCGTTTTCAGATCCCGCATCGGCCGATGGCCTCGCGCATTTGCTCGCTCGCCATACGGCTCGCCTCCCAAACGTTCGACTCGCCACACGTGGCTCGCTCAGGATGACACGTTAAATGAGGGATGCAACAAAAAGAATACCCTTGTAGGGGCGAACTGTGTTCGCCCGCAAAAAAACCCCGGACAGCGCAACAAGGCTGCCCGGGGTGCATGGTGGCACGGTTCCACCCGGATCTTTTACTTCGTTGGTATTCAAAACGCAAACGAAAATGGTATCCCGATCGGCGTGGCATGAAAACGTTCCAGCCCAGCGCGCGTGCGCCGCGTTTTCTCTCTGGATGCGGTTTCGTTCGGGACGTGTTTTTCGCGTGGCTCGGTCAGCGAGCCTTGGCGAGATTGGTTGCCGAATGGGGATTGACGATCTCGCGCCAATCGAGGTCACCGCGGTCGAGCGCGGTGATGACGACCTCCGCCATCGCGATGTTGGTCGCTACGGGGATGTTGTAAAGGTCGCACATCCGCAGGAGCTCGTGGTCAACGGTGTTGCCGAGCGACTGGGGGCGCGTATCACGGAAGAAGAGCAAGACGTCGATCTCGTTGTAGGCGATGCGCGAGGCGATCTGCTGCTCGCCGCCCTGGTCGCCTGCCATGAGGCGGTCGATGTGTAAGCCGGTAGCTTCGGAGATATATTTCGCCGTGGTGGCGGTAGCACACAGATTGTGCTTGCTCAAAATGCCGCAGTAAGCAATGCAAAACTGCGCCATCAGTTCTTTTTTCATGTCGTGGGCGATAATAGCAATTTCCATGTGTTGTCCTCCGTTTCCCAAAATCAATCAAGGTAAAAACGACGGTATGAAAGTGTCATACTCACAAATTATTATACCACTTTTTCGGTGGTTTTGTCAATCGGTATTGTGTTATTTTTTTAATTTTTCCAAAAAAATGTATGGGAGCGACCCGAAAAACGCCGATTTTTTGAAAAAAAGCAAGAAAATCTTCGAAAAAAATTCGCTTCTTTGTGAAAAACGGGAAAAATAAAGATTTTTTGGAAAATTCATTGTATTTTTATGCATTATCCGTTATAATATAATTGTAATTTTGAATTTTTGGAGGAATCAACGATGATTGAACAGATGATGGAAACGGTCGGAGCGGTCGACCGCGAGATCGCCGACGCCATTCGTGCCGAATACGAGCGTCAGTGCGACGGCCTGGAGCTGATCGCGTCCGAGAACGTCGTATCCGAGGCCGTGCTCTGTGCCATGGGCTCGGTGCTGACCAATAAATACGCGGAGGGCTATCCCGGCAAGCGCTATTACGGCGGCTGTGCCTGCGTGGACGTCGCCGAGACGATCGCCATCGAGCGCGCCAAGAAGCTGTTCGGCGCGGCTTACGCGAACGTACAGCCCCACAGCGGCGCACAGGCCAATACCGCCGTGTATTTCGCCCTGCTTCAGCCGGGCGACACGGTTATGGGTATGAGCCTCGCGCACGGCGGCCACCTGACGCACGGCAGCCCCGTCAACATTTCGGGCATGTACTACAACTTCATTTCCTACGGCCTCTCCGACGAGGACGAGCGCATCGACATGGTCGAGTTCGAGCGCCTCGCGAAGGAGCATAAGCCGAAGCTGATCGTGGCAGGTGCGTCGGCGTACCCCAGAGTCATTGATTTTGAGAAGATGGCTGCGATCGCACACGAGGTCGGCGCGTACTTCATGGTCGATATGGCACACATCGCAGGCCTGGTAGCTGCCGGTGAGCACCCGTCGCCCGTGCCCTACGCCGACGTCGTCACCACGACGACGCATAAGACGCTGCGCGGTCCGCGCGGCGGTATGATCCTGACGAACGACGAGGAGCTCGCGAAGAAATTCAACAAGGCGATCTTCCCCGGCATTCAGGGAGGCCCGCTGATGCACACCATCGCCGCCAAGGCCGTCTGCTTCGGCGAGGCGCTGACGCCTGAATTCAAGGCTTACCAGCATGCCGTCGTCGAGAACGCTGCAACCCTCGCAGAGGGACTGCTCGCCGAGGGCTTTGACCTCGTTTCGGGCGGTACGGACAACCACCTGATGCTCGTTGACCTGCGCCCGATGGGGATTACGGGTAAGGAGTTTGAGGCGAGACTCGACTCGGTGCACATCACGGTCAATAAGAACGCCATTCCGAACGACCCCGAGAAGCCCTTTGTGACCTCGGGTGTCCGCGTCGGTACGCCTGCCGTTACCTCGCGTGGCCTCGGCAAGGAGGACATGAAGACGATCGCGCGCCTGTTCGGCCTCGTGGCCAAGGACTACATCGGCTCGGCCGATGAGGTTCGCGCCACGGTCGCAGAGCTTTGTAAGAAATATCCGCTCTATTGAGTCAAAAGGGGAGCCCTGATGGGCTCCCCTTTTTCGCTTCACGGTTACAAGGCATAGGCCAATTCAAGTTTTCGACCGCTTTTTTAAAAGTTTCGGTCGAGCCTTTTCAAAGGCTCGCGGAGCCAAGAGGCAGCGCCTCTTGGCGCGCTCCGCAGAGCGCGAAACTCCTCATTTGGCTTTTCTTTTTGCCTCGCTTTTTCTTTGGGCCTTACGGACTCCAAAGAAAAAGCGAGGAATCGGCACATTCGCCGTTTTCAACCTGCAAAGCGCCTCCCTGCAGCCGTGACAGGCGCTTAGAGCGTCTTGATATAATCCTCCAGCTCGCTCTTGATGACCGAGACCTGCGGACCGTAGACGACCTGCACGCCCGTGCCCTTGCGGATCACGCCTGCCGCGCCGCTGGCGCGGAGATCGCTCTCAACGACAAGGTCCGGGTTCTTGACCGTCACGCGCAGGCGCGTTGCACAGCAGTCAAGGCCCGCAAGATTGTCCTTGCCGCCAAGCCCCGATAAGATCAGCGCTGACACGGCGTGCTCGGCCGCGATCTCGGCGTCCGCACCGGCCGCTGCGGTCGTCGCGTCGTCCTTTTTGGCGTTATAATCCGCTCGCGTGTAAAGCTTGGTCTCGGACAGGTCGTCCTCGCGACCGGGCGTCATATAATTCATCTTGCGAATGAGAAAACGGAACAAGAAGAAATATATAATAAAATAGAAGATACCCACGAGCGGCACCATCAGCCAGTTGGTCTTGGCGTTGCCCTGAATGATGCCGAAAAGCGTCAGGTCAATGATACCGCCCGAGAAGGTCATGCCGACGCCAACGCCGAGGGCGTGCATCAGCATATAGGCAAGACCTGCGAGGATCGAGTGGATCACGTAAAGCGCGGGCGCAACAAAGAGGAAGGTAAACTCAAGCGGCTCGGTAATGCCCGTCAGCATGGCGGTCAGCGCGGCCGACAAAAGCAAGCCGCCGGCGACCTTCTTTTTTTCGGGGCGCGCGCAGGTATACATCGCAAGCGCCGCACCGGGCAGACCGAAGATCATGAGGGGGAATTTTCCACTCATAAAGCGCGTGGCAGACACCGAGAACTGCGTCGTTGCGGGCGAGGCGAGCTCGGCGAAAAAGATATTTTGCGCGCCGTAGACCATCACGCCGTCAATGAGGGCAGAACCGCCGACGCCCGTCTGCCAGAAGGGCAGGTAAAAGACGTGATGCAGACCGAAGGGAATGAGGATTCGCTCGATAAAGCCGTACAGCAGCGTGCCCGCATAGCCCGATTTCAGGACGAGATCGCCGAGGGCGTAAATGCCGTTCTGAATGTAGGGCCAGACGAAGAACATCAGCACACCGACGAGCAGATAGACGGCGGTCGAGATGATGGGAATAAAGCGCGTGCCGCCAAAGAAGGAAATGACCTGCGGCAGGCGGATCTTATAAAAGCGATTCGTGAGGTACGCGACGCCGAGGCCGACGACGATACCGCCGAACACGCCCATCTGGAGCGACTCGATGCCGACGACGTTCGCCACCGTTCCCTCGGGCATCGCGCCTGCCTCGAGCTTGCCCGTGAGGGAAAGCAGGGCGTTGATCGTCTTGTGCATGACGAAAAAGGCGATCGCGGCCGACAGCGCGGCGGTCGCCTTTTCATTCTCGGCCATGCCGAGGGCGACGCCGATGGCAAACAAGAGGGGCAGATTGTCAAAAATGACCGTGCCCACCGAGGCGAGCACCGAAAAAATGGAATAGGAAATCGTTCCGGGGCCCATGAGGCCCATGAGCCCGTAGGCCTCGAGCATCGAGGCATTGGTCAGCGACGAGCCGATCCCGAGCAAAAGCCCGGCGATGGGCAAGAGCGCAATCGGGAGCATAAAGGCGCGTCCCACGCGTTGGAGGACGGCAAAAAAGCCGCGCTTCGGCTTTTCTTGTGCAATAGCTTCAGACATGAGTTCTCCTTCTGCCGCGGCGGCGGCAAGTAACGTTTTTGTCCTTATTTTGCCACAGATCGCACGGATTTATGCGCCGCGTGCAAAAAGGAGGTTTTTTGACACGTTGTACAAAAAAAGGAGGAAAATAATCCACAAAGGCTCTCTTTTTGCCGGTAACAATTTGTTACATGAGAATTGAAACCATTGACAATCCGCAAGAGACAGAGTATAATATAAATTGACTCTTTTTACATATATTATGATGTAAATTTAATAAAAAGGAGAACACCATGAAAAAAGCAAACCTTGCTAAAAAATCGTTATCGGCGATCTTAGCGCTTGCGATGCTGGTCGGCATCCTCGCTATGCTCCCGATCACGGTCGGCGCAACCGACACGACTGTCGCGTTGGCAACGGAGGAGGATCCCATTCTGATCGGTGATACCACCGCTCTGAACGGCCTTGCTACCAGCCTCTCCAACGCCAAGGCTGCCAGATCGGCGGCAACGCAAGACGACACCTACTATGTCGAATTTACGGCGGATATTAATTACAACGGGGGTACGATTACCACGTTGAATCTCTCGTCCTATTCCGTTCACGTTGACGGTAAGGATCATATCGTGTCCAATTACTCTGCTGCACACGGTATTTTCTATCAGGTTGGTACGAACAGTACCATTCAGAACCTGCATGCAACGGATGTCAGTATTTCTAACGGCAATGCGCAGGCAGGCGCCATTCTCGGATATGCCCTAGGTGGCTTTACGATGATCAACTGCTCGGCTACGGGTACGATTACCAATACCAGAACAAGTAATACGCCTGCCGTGGGCGGTCTCGTGGGCTCGCTACAAGCGGGTACTTACGACCACTACTTCGCCGATTGCGTAAACCGTGTCAACGTCACGGCGACCAGTATGTCTACGACCTATGCAGGTGGTATTCTCGGTAAGGCTTACTCTCTGTACGCCAACATTACCATAGAGAACTGCCAGAACTACGGTACGATCAATGGTAAAGCCTATGTAGGCGGTATTCTCGGCGGCGTAGAAAATGCACACGCTCTTACGATCAAGGAATGCGTCAACGAGGGTGCCGTTACCGGTACGACCTACGTAGGCGGTATTCTCGGCTACGGTAAGTGCGCGGCAACCGACGTAAAGGATTATACGTTCTCTTATAACCTCAACAAGGGTGATGTTAAGGCAACGTCGTACGCAGGCGGTATGATCGGTTACACCACGGGTACGACTCGATTACACATCAGCAACTGCGGCAACGAGGGTACGATTACGAATGAAGGTAATTATACGAGTGCCATTCTCGCTTATGCCAACGTAACGAAGGCAAGCGGCTCCAGACATTGGATCAGCGGATGCTACGCAGACGGCAAGCTGGTCGCACCTGCGGGTGTCTCGGGCGGTATTATCGGCGCCCTGGTTTCCGTCGGCAGTGACTCGCTGACGATCTCCGAATGCTACGACGATGCAGACCGAGAGGTCACGGAGAGTGACCACTATCTGCTGGCAGGAAGCATTACGGGATGCAGTACCGTATACTTCTCCCGTTCCTTTGCCGTGAAGAAGACCGGTGCCAACGAAGCCCTTGCCGGCTCTACCGTTACCGATCCCGAGCACAGCGCGGTTGTCGATACAAATACCTCTACGGTTTATACGGACTATTACGGAAAGGTCGCATCGACGTTTGACGTTCAGATGGCCAAGCGCAAGGACAACGTTTGGATCCGTAAGCCCGACGGCCTCGGCACGCAAGAGTCTCCCTATCTCATCGGCACGGCTCACGAGCTGATGTGGTTTGCAGGCGCAGCTGTAGCAGAGAGTACGTTGGATTCTATGACCTATGTCGAGCTGACGGCCGACATCGATTACGATGGCCGTACGCTTTGCATGGATCTGATGGAGGCTGACCGTGGCTATCTGCCTCGCTCGCTCCACTTTGACGGTAAGAATCATACCATTTCCGATTACGTTTCCTATACGGGTATTTTCGCGCGTCTCGGCCCGAACAGTACCGTTCAGAACCTGCACGTCGTAGGTGCTACGGTAACTGCTCCCACAAGCGGTTATTATCACGCAGGCGCGATCATTGGCTCGGCATATCCGGGCTTGACGATGATCAACTGCTCGACCGACAGCACGACGACCGTAACGCAGAACAAATCGAGCTCTGCCGTCGGCGGTCTCGTCGGCTCCTTTGAGACGGTCGGTAATCCTAACCTTGTGATCAACTGTCGCAACGCCGCAACCGTCGTCGGTGTGGAAGAAGCGGGCGGTATCGCAGGTAAGATCTCTGACAGCGGCTCGACCACCGACCTGATCTTTATGAACTGCTCGAACAGCGGCTCGATCACCTCGAGCGGTACGCTCGGTGTCGGCGGTATCTTAGGCTACGGCTACCGCGTAGACCAGCTCAGCTTCTATAGCTGCACCAACACGGGTGCGGTCACGGCCAGCAGCACGGCTGTCGCAGGCGGTATTATCGGTCAGACGAGCGATAACTCTGCCTCTCCCGCTACGCTTATGATGCAGAGCTGCCGCAACGAGGGTACGATCACGGCGGCCGGCACCTACGCAGCCGGTATCATCGGCTACGGCCAGGTAGCAACGAGCAAGACTCGCGCATGGAGCATCACCGCATGTGCCAATGTCGGTAACGTAACCGGCGCGACCAACAACGGCGGTATCATCGGCGCCATCAACGACGGTGTTTCCGCACTGACTCTTACCAACTGCTATACGACGACCACCGGCAAGATTATGGCTTTGTCGTCGTCTAAGGCTACCCAAACCAGCTGCTCTGCAGAGGCAAGCGTTCCCGCCGATCTTCAGGCTGTGGCTGACGCACGTATCAACACGGCGGCCAAGGGCGGCAAGCTTTCCATTCGTGTCAAGCTGACCGATGGCTTCGGTCTGATGGCGATCACCGAGATCAATACGAACGGTACGGTACAGAACCTTTCCAACTATCAGGAGGTCGGCTTCTACTTCGCAGAGAGCGACGAGCGTCTCATGCCTGCCGACCTGGTTAAGGACGCCAACAAGATCGTGGGCGGTGCTTACAACGGCTCTGCTACGCGCTTCAACGCGGCCTACACCGATCTGCACGTGGCTACTCTCGACCGCAACCTCTACTTCATGGCATATGCCATCGATCACAACGGCAACATGATTCTCAGCGACATGCGTACGATGGACGTTCAGGCGCTCATTGAGGATCTTGCGGACGGCTACATGGGCAAGACCGAGGTCGTAAAGGACGAGTACGAAATGGCACTTTACCAGAAGATGCTTGCTTACGGCGCAGCCTACGAGCAGTATGAAAACATCGATATCAAGATCGGTAATTTAAACCTTGCACAGGATAACTTTAAGAAAGCAAGTAACTCCGAGATTGACAGTTCTGTTGCCACCATAGAAGCGAACCTGCAGCGTTATGCTGACACCATGTACGATCTTGGCCTTGACATCATGGGAATGAACGAGGTCAACCTTTACCGCGGAAGCTCTACCCTCTACGGTGGCTACAACGTCCCGTGGGAGGTTGCACAGAAAATGGAAGCCAAGACGGGACAGAAATATTACTGGGCCTTTGCTTCTGCACTCGATTCCAGTGCAACGTATAGTGACGGTACTTCCCTTCGTTCCTTCTACAACCGTTACGCCGACTTAGGTCTTACGGGTGAGAATGCGCCCGATGGCAGATGGTACTCGAACGACGGCGACACCTCGGCGATCGACACGGCAGGCTACGGTGAGGGTATCGTTTCGAAGTATCCGATCGTAAGCTACGAGGCGAAGTACATCGTTCCCGCTTCCATGGTTACCGAGCCGACCGATACGTCGGCCGACGACTACGCGGAGAAGCTGGAAGAATATAACACCTATTCGAAGTATACCGAATCCTATCAGTACGATCCCGCTACGAACTACGAGCGCCGTGTTATTCTGATCGTACAGCTTGATCTCGACGGTGATCTTAACAACGGCAAGAGCGAGCTCGTCACCGTCATGGTCAGCCACTTTGACCATACGAATGACACGATTGCTCTCCAGGCCGCCGTTCAGGCTGTGCAAGAGGTTGTTGCTGATCCCCAGTATTCCAACACGCCGATTTTCTTGATGGGTGACTTGAACGTTCAGAGACATTCCACGACCATCATGAATCTCGACAAAACCCTGAACCGTTCGGGCATGGGCGACATGACCAATACGTTTGCGGGTGGTTCCAAGATCGATTACGTATATTATGGCAACTACACGGAGATTCTCTCCTACGGCGTTGACAGAAAGAACATTGCGTCCGACCACTTCCCCACCTACGTGACCGCACGCATTAAGAGAACCGCATTCCGCTAATTCTCAAACACCAAGCCCCGAGGCAAACGCCTCGGGGCTTTTTGCGTGCTGCGACAAGAAAACGCCGCTTGGCTTCTTGACATAAACGCCGTGGAGGTGTATAATATAAAGGTAATTCAAGCAAGGAGGGAAGTCATGAAAAAGATCCGTTACGGCGTGCGCGGCATGAGCTGTGCAGCCTGCGTGGCGCACGTGGAGCACGCGGCGGCCAAGGTCGTTGGCAAGGAAAACGTAAGTGTCAGTCTGCTCACGGGCTCGCTGACCGTTACCGTCGAGGACACGGCCAATGAAAAGGGTCTGTTCGATTCCCTCAAAAAGGAGCTGGCGGCCGCAGGCTACGGCCTCTCCCGCGAGGAAAGCCGCGCCGAGACCGAGGAGCGGGCAAGGCGCGAGGCACGCACCAGCCGACG
>CAYULZ010000058.1:0-10209 GCA_964445865.1 uncultured Lachnospiraceae bacterium
AAGAAAACCCGTCGCGTTTCGGACAGTCCGGGAGGCCTGTCCCTACAAGGTTGTGTGCAACCGTTTCGTTACAACGCCGTAGGGGCGAATTGTATTCGTCTGTGAAACGAAATATGACAAAAAGCGACGAAAAACGAAAAAAAGAGAGGGGCAGGGTAGGGAAAAACAAAAAATCAGCAGAAAGATCAAAAAAGTTATTGACAAACGGGGAAAATTAGAGTATAATAATATGGCAAGTTTGAGAAACGGCGACTTGCAAGAGTATAGGGAGAAGTACTCAAGTTGGCCGAAGAGGCGCCCCTGCTAAGGGTGTAGGCCGGCATTAACCGGCGCGAGAGTTCAAATCTCTCCTTCTCCGCCAAAAAAAGAACAGACCCAATCGGGTCTGTTCTTTTTTTCGCTCCGAAGGGATTTGAACTCTCTACGCGACGGTTTACCGGCAAGGGTAACGAGCCAAAAACAACTAAGTGTTGTTTTTTTGCGAAGTGAAACCGCCGAGAGCAGGAGTGTGCCGAGCCGAGCGCGCGCAGGCGACGGCGACCGTTACGCTTCGGTAACGGTAAGCGGAAGCGGCGCGGCGTTCGGGCGGCCAAAGAAAAGACTTGCATTTCTTTCGCTTTTGTGGTAGAATATAGGCAGAACCGCTTGATAAGCCGTTCTGCTTTATGACAACCCCCCACACCATGTTCCCAAAGAGGAGGTACCCACGATGAAATGCATAAAAAAACTGATCGGTATTCTTTGCCTTGCGGCCATGCTGCTTTCGCTGGTCGCCTGCCAAACCGAGCCCGCGCCGTCGGACGATACGCCCCCCGCAACGACTCCCAATACGCCCGACACGCCCTCGAGCGGCACGAATGACGGGATCACGGACCGTTCCGAGCTACTCAACGGCATGACCCCCGAAGAAAAGGCCCTTTTCCTTTGGAACGGCCAGTTTGACGATCCCGAAGGCCTGTCCTCGTATACGGCGGAGGTGACCTATACGGCCACCGGTACGTATCTGGAGCAGGCGATCACGACTACGGCCACGGGTAGGCAGTACGTAGCCAACCTTCTGTCCGACACGGATCTTTTCTGTTACGAGGATCTTGCCATCTCGGGCACGATTGGTGAAGGGCTGTCTGAGGTTAAGCTCAACACCAAAACGGTCGAGGGCTATGCGGGCGGCAAGATGTTCTCCTATGCATCGGACGACGATGGCACGCGTGCCGTGAGTGCTTCTCATACTGCGGCTGAATATAAGGCTTATCGGAAAGACGTGGCAAATGATGACGATTACGAGCTGACGAAGGATCACTGCGAGAGCGAGACCTTCGAGTGGATTGCCACGGGCTTCCGCGTTACGCTGAGCGACTTTACCGATGCGGGTAAGGCTGTGATGGACGAATCCTTCGGCGTGCTGGCTGCGATGCTGGATCAGGAATACACCGATATCGAGCTCGTTCTGACCTGCCGCCGCGATCTGGCGCCCCTTACGTTTTCGATCACCTACGTGTATGATCCGATCGAGGGCGAGCCGACCGCGACCTACCAGATCGAGGGAACCTATACGGATTACAACCGGACCGAACCCTTTGCGATCGACCTGACGGGCTACCGTGACGTTGGCAGCCTCATTGCGATCGAGACGGTTCTTGACAGGCAGAGTGAGCTCGTGAACGCCGCGCAGGCAAGCTATACCTACACTGCCACGACCGCTATCAAGCAAAACGGCCTCCTTCCCGATACGGGCTCGCTGACCTATGCGGTGCGTACCGAGAACGGCGATGACGGCTACGTCTTTTCGTTGACGGATAGCGAGAACGGACGGGTCTATACCTATGAAAATGGCGTCTATACGATTACGCAAAACGGATACTCTAACACCTGGGATATTTCCGACGATCAGGCCAAGGAGATGATCCGCGATTTCGTGGATCCGCTGGCCATCGATCGCTATGAGATCTCAAACGCGTCGGCAATCGAGAACGGATACAGTCTCGTCTTTACCATAACGGATCGGGAGCAGTTTGAGAGCCTTTTGTCGAGCATCAACGCAACGACCGACGATATCCGGTCGGCGGCCGCCGTCGTGACCTACAAGCAGAAAAGCGACGGTAGCATCGAGTCGTTCTCCTATAGCGTGACTCTTTCGGTGGAGACGGCCACGGCCGGCTATACGATCACGCAGGGCAAGACCATTTCCTCGGTCGATATGACGGAGAACTGAATTTTGACGTAATACGGAGAGGACCTCTATGTTTTATTTGATCACCGTTACGGTGGCCATGCTGGCGATTGCACTCGGCAATACGCCTTGGGGGGAGCCGAGCTGCCCGATGGCGTTCCTCGGCCTCTTGCTCTATACGCTTTTGGGTGTGGTCGCCGTCGTGGCGATCGACGGCCTCTTGGCCTTTATCATTCGCCGCCTGCCCGAGCGCTGGTTTGCCCCCGAGGCGAGACTGTTTGCCGTCGCCAAATGGGAGAAGAATCTGTATCGGCGCACGGGGATCCACGTGTGGAAGAAGTACGTGCCCGAATGGGGCTGCTTTACGGGCTTTCATAAGGATAAAATGCGCGAGCCGAGCGATAGCGCGTACATCAGACGCTTTCTTCTCGAATCGAATTACGGCGTGGCGGGTCACGTCGCCGGTGCGATCCTCGGCTTTCTGATCGTGGCCATGCCCTTTCTCGGCCGCATCAGCATTACGTTGCCCATCGCCATCGTTAACGCGATCCTCAGCCTTTTGCCGACGGTGATCCTCCGCTATAACACCCCCTCGCTCCGCAGTCTCTACCGCAGAACCCTTGAAAGGGAAAAGCGGAAGGTACGCGAGAAGGAAACGGTGAAATAACAAAACAAAGAACGCAAGGAATTTTTCCTTGCGTTCTTTGTTGCTTGAAGCATTTGAGGGCGCTTTTTTCCAAAAAGTCCCTCATAAAAATCCAACAAAAGCTTAACAAAGCTTAACTTCTTTTTCGCGCCTTCCCCAGCACGAAGCATCCAAAAAAGGCGACGATATCGGCGGCGACGATGGTCGGGCCAACGGGAATGGGCCAAAGGATCGCGGCCACAAGGCCGATGGCGGCACAGCCGACCGAGAGGAGCGCGGCGCAGATCACGACGCTTCGGAAGCGTCGGCAGACGCGCATGGCCGAAAGGGCGGGAAAAATAACGAGCGCGGAGATCAGAAGCGAGCCGACAAGATTCATAGCGAGCACGATAATAACGGCAATCACCACGGCGATCAGCAGGTTATACCACGATGCGCGCACGCCCGTCGCACGCGCGAAATCCTCGTCGAAGGTGACAGCGAAGATTTTGCGGTAAAAGCAGAGAAACGTACCCACGACGCAAAGCGAGAGCACACCGCACACGACGACCTCGGTCACGTTCAGCGAAAGGATCGCCGATGAGCCGAACAGCGTGCCGCAGACGTCCCCCGCGACGTTGGCCGAGGGAGAAAAGACGCTCATTAAGAGATAGCCGAGAGCCAGCGCCCCGACCGATACCATCGCGATCGCGGCATCGCCCTTGATTTTCGTGTTCTGCCCCGTCCGCAAAAGTAGCACGGCGGCAATGACCGTGACGGGCAGAACGACGAGCATGTTGTCGGTGATCCCAACGACCGCGGCGATCGCCATCGCGCCGAACGCGATGTGCGACAAACCGTCTCCGATAAAGGAAAAGCGTTTGAGCACGAGCACCACGCCAAAGAGCGCGGAGCATAACGCGATCAGCACGCCGACGACGAAGGCATAGACCACGAAGGGATACGAAAAATAAAGAGTCAGCGTTTCTAAAATTTTCATACGTGCGCCTCCTCCTCTTCCTCGCGATGCGGGAAGCAGTCGCTGGCGCGGTAGTCGTCCACGCTTGTAAAGAAGTGCGGCTCGCGCCCCATGTGCAGAACCTTGGTGGCGTATTTCAGCACCGCGCCGAGGTCGTGCGTGATCATTACGACGGTGATGCGGTGACGGTTCAGCTCACGGATCATCGTATACATTTCCTCGGCCGCGTTCGGATCAAGACCCGCCACGGGCTCGTCGAGCAAAAGAAGACGATCGGTCGCACAGAGTGCGCGAGCAAGCAGGGCGCGCTGCTTCTGGCCGCCCGAGAGTGCCGCGATCGGACGGTCGGCGATCGGAAGAATGCCGACCTGCCGCATAGCCGTCTCGGCGATCTGCTTTTCGGCGTGCGTGTAAAAGGGACGCAGGCCGCCGTGGGCGGCAAAGCCCGAGCGCACGACCTCGCGCACCGAGGCGGGAAAGTCTCGCTGTACCTCGGTCTGCTGGGGCAGATAGCCGATCGCGCAACGCGCAAGACCCTCACCAAACACAATCTCACCCGCGTCGGGCGCCTTGAGCCCGAGCAATGCACGCATCAGCGTGCTTTTGCCCGACCCGTTTTCGCCCACGATGCAGAGATAGTCGCCCATCTCCACCGTAAATTCAATATGCTCGCTGACCGTGCGTCCCTCGTAGCCGAGCGACAGGTCGCGGCAACAGATCTGTGCCATAGCGTTCCTTTCCCGAACCGTTACGACAGCACGGTTCTTAAGATTTCCAAATTTTCATACATGACCGAAAGATAGGTCACCCCCGACGCGGCGCGTGCCGCCGAGACGGCCTGCATCGAGTCCATAGCAAGGACCGTCACGGCCCTGCTCTCGGTCGCCGCCACGACGCTCGTCGCAAGCCGACGGTCGCTGCCCTCGGTCACGAGAAGATGCGTAAGCTCCCACGCGTCGGCCTGCTTGGCAAGCCGCACGACGGTATCGAAGCTTGCCTGACTCTCGGTTGAGCAACCCGCAAAGGCGGCGCAATAGGTAAGGCCGTATTCCTCGACGAGATAAACGAAGGGGAAGCGGTCGGCCACGAGCAGCTCGCGGCGCGGCGCGGCCGCACACGCGGCGGCAAAGGCCGCATCGAGCGCGTACAGCTGATCGGTATAGGCCGCAGCGTTTTCGCGATAGATTTCTGCGTTGGCGGTGTCGAGCGCGCATAGCGTATCGGCGAGTGCCGAAACGCAGAGCCATGCGTTTTTCGGCGAGAGCCAGAGGTGCTCGTCATAGGAGGCGTGATCATGCCCGTGGTCGTGGTCATGCCCATGCTCCTCGTCCTCTCCGTGCACGTGTACGTGATCATGGCCGTCGCCTCCGTTCATCGTTTCGGCCATGCGCAGGGTGATGCCGCCCAGCTCCGAAAGGCAAAGCGTGCGGCTATCGGGGGCCATGTCAGCCACCCAACGGTCGGATTCGCCGCCCACACGAACGACGAGCGCGCTCTCGGCGAGCGTGACCTTGTCGGCAACGGTGGGCTGATAGCTGTGCAGGTCACTGCCGTCCGCGACGAGGAGTGTGGCGCGGAGTGTGTCCGTCTCACCGAGGATCGCACGCGCCCAATCGTAGGCCGCAAAGGTGGTGCAGACGATCTCGTTTTTGGGCTTGTCCTCCTGCCTTTGACAGCCGACAAGCGAGCCGATGCAAAGGAAAAGCGAAAGGAGCAGACAGAAAAGACAACGAACGGCGCGACTCATGGCAAGCGCTCCTTTTCACGGTGGCAATCGACGCACTCGCCGAACAGAACGGTGTCGGATTCGCTGATCGAAAAGCCGTTGGCCGTTGCCACACGGCGCGCGAGCTCGTGAGAGACATGCTCTTCAAGATGGAACAGGCGGCCGCAGGCACTGCATTTCATGTGAAGATGGGCGTGGCAGGTCTCGCCGCCCATCAGCTGATAGACGAAGCGGCGGCTGTTGCCCGCCACGAAGCGCTTGACCGCGCCCTCCTCAACGAGGCGCTGCATCAGGCGATAGACCGTGCTTTTCCCGGGAGCCGACGCGCCGCAAAGCGCACGAAGCTCGCAAACGGCCTCCTCAACGGTGTAGGCGCGCTCACGATGATCGCTGAGAAAGCGCAAAAGCATGGTTTTCTGTTCGGTGTGATATCCCGTCATAGAACCTCCAAATTGAGAATTACTCTCAAATCTAATGCTAACATTATACACGCTTTATACAAGTTTGTCAAGTTTTATCGGTTGCTTTTTTTCGTTTTTTTTGCGAGGTTGTGTGGTACCGTTTCGCCGCAACCCCGCAGCGAGACCGCCGCCCCTACCGAGGTGATGTGTAACCGCTTCTTTGCTACCCGCTCTTTTTATCCCCGCGAAAAAAGAGAGAGCTTTTTGAAAAGCTCTCTCTTAAAATTCATTTTCAAGTTTCACACCCGAACGATGCTCGCGCCCAGGGCACGAAGCTTTTCGGGTAGGTTTTGGTAGCCGCGATCGACGAATTCGAGACCCGTGACGGTCGTCGTGCCGTCGGCACACAGTCCCGCGATCACGAGGCACGCACCCGCGCGCAGGTCGCAGGCCTTGACACTCGCGCCGTGCAGGGCGCGAACGCCCGTAATGTGCGCGTCGCTCTCAACGACCGAGATCTCCGCGCCCATCTTGATCAACTCCTCGACGTAGCGGAAGCGATCGTTCCAGATGCCCTCGGAAATGCGGCTGATACCGCTGGCCAGACACAGCAGGGCGGTGAACTGCGGGTGCATGTCGGTCGGAAAGCCGGGGTAGGGATTGGTCTTGATCTCGGTACCGCGGTAAATGCGATCCGAAACGACCGTGATCGCATCGTCAAAGACCTCGGTGCCGACGCCGATCTCGCGCAGCTTTGCCGTAATGGCGTCCATATGCTTCGGAATGATACGGCGGATCGTTACCTTGCCGCCTGCGGCGGCGGCCGCAGTCATGTATGTACCCGCCTCGATCATGTCGGGTGCAATGCTGTAATGACAGCCGTGAAGTGCCTTGACGCCGCGAATGCGGATCATGCTCGTGCCAGCGCCCGTGATGTCGGCGCCACAGGCGTTGAGAAAGTTGGCCATATCGACGATATGCGGCTCGCGGGCGGCGTTTTCCATGGTGGTCACGCCCTCGGCAAAGACGGCGGCGAGCATGACATTGATGGTTGCGCCGACCGAGACGACGTTAAAGTATATCTGATTGCCCACGAGGCCGCGCTCCGCGGCCTTGAAAAATAGGTTACCGTTCGGGCTGAAATTGACCGTCGCACCGAGCGCTTCGAAGCCCTTGATGTGCTGGTCGATGGGGCGCACGCCGAAATTACAGCCACCGGGCATACCGACCTCGGCCTCGCCAAAGCGACCGAGCATCGCGCCGATGAGATAGGTCGAGCCGCGCATCTTGCTGACGAGTTCAAGCGGCGGCGTTTTTCGCTCGACGCTTCTCGTGTCGATCAGTACGGTATCGGCATTGATGAATCGGATCCTCGCACCGAGCGTACGCAAGACCTCAAGCGCCAGCGAAATATCGCTGACGTCAGGCACGTTGCTGATCTCGCAGATGTCGCCCGTGGCGATCGTACCGAAGATCACGGGCAGGGCGGAGTTCTTCATGCCGCTGATATCCACTTCACCGTATAGCGGCTTGCCGCCATGGATGATTAGCTTTTCCATTGTCGTTCCCTTCGCGGAGTAGCTCCGCTTATTATTTTTTCGTACTTATTCGGGGGTGCGGTAGTAGGCGACCGCGAGATCGACGACCATGCCGTAGCTCTTGGTTCCCTCGGTTCCCTGCATCGTCAGGAAGGTGTTGTTGACCGTTTCGGAAACGTCGGCCGCCGCAGACTCGCGGTATTGGTCGAAGAATTGGGAATAGGCAGTCTGCTCACGCAGAATGGCGCGCGGCACGTAGCGGAGCAGCTTTGCGTATTGCGTGGCGTCTGCTTCGTAGAGCGCCGAGATCACGTGGTCGTAGAGATTGCGGTAGCCGCAGTAACGGATATAGGCGTCGTCCGATGCGATGCAGACGAGAAAGGCCATAAAGTTTGCCTCGTCCTCGCGTGCGATCCCACGCTGATGCGCCAGCTCGTGAGCGGCGGTGTAGGGCAGGGTGTAGTCGGGGAAGGCGACGTTGAGGTTGGCCTCACCCGTAAAGAAGGTGTAGACACCCGTAATATGAGTATATGACATGGCCTCGCTCAGCATGACCGGCTTGACGCGGCTTTTGAGCCGCGGCAGGAAATCGTGCTCGTCGCATACCGTGTCGTAGGCGGCGATGAGCTTGTCGTTCATCTCGTCAAGCTCGTAGGGCATGATCGAAAAGCCGTCCGTCCCAAAGGACAGAGAGGGAAGCTCGCGCTCCATGGCCGTGAGCAGAATATGTGAGGTTTCGTAAAGCTCGGCTACGCTGACCTCGCGCTTGTCAAGCTCCAGCTTTTGATCGAGCGTGCTTCCGTGATAGCCCGGTGCGAAGGCCGAGAGGAAGATCGCGCCGACGAGTGCAAGCACCGAGCCGAGCGCGGCGCAGTAGCGGGCGACGTCACGCCACGAATCGGCGCTTTTTCGGATCGCATATCGGATGAGCAAAAAAAGGATCAGCGGCACGAGCAAAAGCAGATATTCGGCCAGGGAAAAGGGGATCCAGCCCGTCAGATACGAAAGCGCGGCACGGATCGCCGCCGACACGGTACGGTTGAGGCCGTCAGCAAAGGCAGGCGAGCAGAGACAGACGACATAAAACGCGGCCGCCACGCCAAAAAGAATATAAAAAATGAGAAAAACACGCGGCAGATGCCGACGGGGCGCAGGCGGAGTCGCTTCGCCATCCGCGGGGGACAGGGTGTCGAGGATCGATTCGGATTCGTTCATATCAAATTCCTTGTTCGGGATTTTTTGGTAAGGGGGTCCCCTCGAAAAATCGGTCAACGAGGGCCTGCATGTCGGCATGCATAGGCGCGTGAAGCGTCAGGCGCTCGCCGTCCGACGGACGGGGGAAGGAGAGCATGTAGGCATGTAGCGCGTGCCGCGTGATGAGGGGCGAGGGGGCGCCGTACATGTCATCGCCCGTGATCGGACAGCCGATCCCCGCAAAATGCACGCGGAGCTGATGGGTGCGCCCCGTGATCGGCGAAGCGAGCACAAGTGCATGGCCGTCGGCGGCCGCCAATACGCGGTAATGCGTTACGGCACGGTTGCCACCCTCGCCCTCGGCGCAGTTTTCGCGCACGATAATGCTCTCGGCCGTTCGGCGAATGTAGGTGTTGATCACGCCCTCGGGCGCGTCGGGAACGCCGTCAAGCACGGCAAGGTAATGCTTGTGGATTCTGCCCTCGCGCATGGCCGCCGAGAGCGCACCCGCCGCAAGGCGGTTTCGGGCGATCAGCAAAAGGCCGCTCGTGTTGCGGTCCAGGCGGTTGACGGGGCGAAAGACGAAGGGAATTCCCCTCTCGCGATAGCGAAAGGCCAGCGCGTTGGCCACCGTGTCCTCGTGGTGATTGTGCGAGGGGTGCGTCGGCATGTCGGCGGGCTTGTCGGGCACGACGACGTCGGCGTCCTCGTAAACGATCGAAAGGGGGAGGGCAATGGGCAAAAGGTTTTCCTGTGGAGCTTCGTCCTCGGTTGCGAGCGAGAGGATGTCACCCTCGTGTACGGTACGCCGCACGGTGACGCGCTCGCCGTTGAGCAAAATACCGCCGTCCAGAAATTTCAGGTGACGCAGGACGCTCCCCGAGATGCCGAGCGCCCGTTTGATGACCGAGAGCACGGTGTCGCCGTCAAAGGCTTTTTCCACAACGTAATCCACAATCGCACACTTTCCCTTCGCTTTGGTGATGCCGAGACTTCTTATTATATATTATAGCATGCTTCGGCGCATATTACAAGATTTTTTTCGCAGAAGTCCGAAAAATCGGTCATTCCCCACTCGAAGGCATTTTTTGGAAAAAATTCAGCGATTTTGTGGGGGAATGCCTCCACTTGGGGCGGATTTCGGTGTATTTTTTTAGAATAAAAATACAAATTTGGTGATTTTGACTAGGGCAAGGTTTTTGTTTTGAGAGAGGAAAAAGTTGGGGTAAATCAACATTTACTTGTGGAAAACTCTGTGGAAATTGGGGAAAACCTTGTTAAATCAAGCTTTTTTTCGGCACTTTTTTATCAGGGGCTGTGGAAAACTTTTGAAAAAGCCTTGTCAAGACCTTTTTTGAAAAAAAGAGATTTTCTGCGAATTGCACAAATCGACAAAAAACACCCTTATGGCGTGGTGACAAAACGCTTTTTATAAAACCACTTGACAAAAACCTTTCATGTGATTATAATACATAAGGTTAGGCAAGAGGGACAAATCCGAGCTCGGTTTTATAAGGCAAATATTTGTATATGCTTCGATAAATTTTCTCACAATATCCGCATATTGCTTCAAAAA
>CAYULZ010000059.1:0-9940 GCA_964445865.1 uncultured Lachnospiraceae bacterium
GAGGGCATGGAGATGATCCAGGTTGCATTCAGCATCGCCATCGCGGTTATGCTCGCAATCGTCGTCCTGACCATCATCAACAACGTCGTCATCCCGGGCCTTGAGGTCGTCGGCACCCAGGCAAACGACCTGTTCAACGAGATCCTCGACGACCACTCTCTCATGGACGACGCCGAGTTCACCAACGGCTCCGACTACCAGACCCCGACCGAGGGCTAGTAGCAGCTTGAGTCTCAACGGCTTTAGGTGCCTTTGCATCTAGGCCAAAGCGGGAGGGGGCGCAAGAGTTCGCGCTCCCTCCCTGAAGCGTTTTCAAGAGGAGGAGAAAAAGCTCGCCCTCGCCTGAGGAGAAGAAGGATACGATGAGCAAGCTCATGCGAAATAGATCGGAATCCGGGTACACCCTGCTCGAGTTCCCCGTATTTCTTGCGGGCATGCTCATATTCCTCACGATGCTCGTCGAACTCGGCAACTTCGGGTTCATGAACCTCTCGGCGGACAACGCCTCGTACGCAGCTTGCCGAGCGCTTTCCCAAGACGTGACCTTGACGACCGATGACCTTGAAGACATCGCCACTACGGCGTCGCCTTCGCTTGGCAACTGCGAGGTCGCGGTGGATCGGTCGGTCGTCTACTCCGACTCCGAATACACCCACCATCTTCCCTCAGGCGGCGAGTTTGAGGATCGGGAGAGCAACGCCGCGCGATATGAGGTCAAAGCCACCGTGACCTGCTCGTATGATCCCCTGACTTGGCTCGGTGTGCTCATGTGTTCATACACCGGCACATCCGATATCGTCATCAGCTCCTATCACAGCGGAGTCGCCGACGCCACGATAGACCAAGGGGTCTCCCGATGGTAGCGGCGAGGATCAAAGCCATCGAGTGCGTGCGCGACGAGGCGGGGTATGCCCTCGTGCAGACCGCCATTGCGATATTTCTCATGCTCATGATGTTTTTCAGCGTCATCAACATAGGACTTGCCTACTACAGCGCCTCCGAGCTTGAAAGCGAGCTTGCCTCCGCCATCACCCGCTCGGACATTTCCAAACTCGTGTCAGTCGGCTCGGAGGAGAGCACCGCCGTTGCCGATGCGGCGTTCAAGGAGGAGATACTCGATAACTCGACGGCGCTTTCCGCCGACAATCTCACGGTCGAGAACACCACCGTTACGCTTTCGAACCCGCTTGAGGAAAGCGTTGCCGCGCGTGAGGTAGAAGGGTCAAGCGCCACTACGGTCACGCGCATCACCACCGTCGCTCATATCGAAAGCGACGTAACCTACACGGCTCCGGTGCTTACCTACCTGAGCTGGCTTCCAGAGATCACGTTTACCCAGCACGTCAGCAGCGACCAGAGCGTCGAGAACCGAATCGAGGTTTCCTAAGATGGCCCTCGTCAAACAACGCCACCGCTCAGAAGAAGGATCGACCACGCCGATTGCGGTCGTGATGATCGTCGCGATGCTCGTATTTTCGGGCCTGTTCATCGACGTTGCCTTCGCGGGCGTGCAGCAGCAGATACAGACAAACGATCTGGCGAGCTGCCGCGATGAGCTTATGAGCACGCCTGTGTCTCTCGAAATGAAAAACTCCGACGACCCCGGACTGTTCGTCGCGGAAACCGCGGCAACGAGCCTTCGCGAGAACGGCTTTGACGGGGCTATCACGGTGTGGTTCTTCGAGGCGAGCGCTGATGAGGTTCCGTCGAGCCGGCGCGCCATGGCGTGGGCTATCCAGACGGAAGATTCCATGCCCTCGCTTTTCATACGCACCGCAGGCGTTGCCGAGATGCCGATATCGTCAAACATCGTCGGCTCCGCGATGCCCTACTCGCTTGGCGATACCTGGCGCCCGGCCTCAAGCGGCAACGGCGTCTACACGCTTGCGGCGGGCGCAGAGGTTACGGACTTGGTCTACACCCCCGCCAGCGCAAGCACCACGTACCCGGATGAAATGATTGCAGCCCTAGAGGAAAGAATCGAGCAGGCCGCAGCGGCCGTATAAGAGAGAGGATCAGAATGACCGCGCCTACTAACCCCTATCAGCCTACGCCCGTCGAGCCTACGCCTGTGCCGCCGACCGGCGCCCAGCAGGCAAACGCAAAGCCGAAAAAGCCCAAGAAGCAGAAAGCAGTGAAGAGGGAGCGCACCCCTGCCGAGATCCTGCGTCAGCGTGCGTTCATCACCGGCATTGCCGTCGCTGTCGCCGTCCTTGCCTGCGCATGGGGCCTTTACGCGACTTTTGATGCCAATGAGAAGATCGATGCCCTCTCTGCAGACGCCGCGCCTACGCTCGTTGCTGCAACTGACATCAAGAAGGGCGCGGTCATCACCGCAGAAGACCTCGAGGTGCGCGACGTTCCCAACGCCGTTCGCGTGTCCGCTGCGCTTGATGAGAGCGCGCTTTCTGGCGACAGCTCGATGATCGGGCGCGTAGCCGTCACCGATATCTCGGCTGGCACCCAGATGACCGACTCGCTTGCCACAGGCAAGGGTTCCACGGTCTCGCTAGCTGACGCGCTCGGTGTCGGCAAGCAGGCCGTCACCATCGCCGTCAACGATGAGAGCGGCATGGCCAACCTTCTGCGCGTCGGCGATATCGTGCGCGTCGTCACCATGACCGGCTCGATCGGAGGAGACGTCGTCGCCAAAGACATCGCCGCAAACGCCCGCATCATCGCACTTGACAGCCACCTTACCGATGACGGGAACTCGTATGCCACCGTTACCGTCGAGGTCACCCCGACCGAGGCTGACGGCATTCGCGGCGCTCAGGCTTCCACCGGCGTCACGCTGATCCTGCGCGCGGCAGGCGATGTAAACGATACGGCAAATGCGGCTGCGGAAGTTGAGATCGTCGTAGAAGAAGACACCACTGAGGCCGCATAGGACACTGCCATGATGACACCCGAAGAAGAGCGCAGCTATCGCGAAGAACTATTCAAGCACGTCAGAGACAGGTTGACCGAGACAAACGGCTGGCCGGATGACTACGTCATCGAGCAGGTCATCCAAGAAGAGGCCGATGAGCTCGCCGCCTCATATCCTTTGACGCCCGCCGAGGATCGGCAGGCGATCGCAAGGCGTTTGGCCGATGACTTTTTGCGGCTCGGGCCGCTTGAGCCGATGCTCAACGACCCCAACGTCACCGAGATCATGGTCAACGGCGGCGGCTATGCCGAGGATGGCACGAGGCGTGCGCCCTTGACTTTCGTCGAGATAGACGGCCGGATCGTTCCCGCAGGTGAGGGCGTCTTCGATGACGAAGAGCATCTCATGCGCATCATCAACCAGATCGGTCAGCAGAACGGCCGCGCCTGCACTTCGGCAGACCCGATCATGAACGCTCGCCTGAAAGACGGCTCGCGCGTGCTTGCCATGCACAGCACGCTTTCGCCTGATGGAGCCTCCCTCGACATCAGAAAGTTCCGCCGCGACCTCATGACCGCAACGGACATGATCGAGCGCGGCGCGGCCTCGCCTGACGTCATCGCGTTTCTGCGCTCCTGCGTTCTCTCGCGCGTCAACATCTTCGTCACGGGCCCGACAGGCTCCGGTAAGACCACTTGGCTTAACGTCCTCTCCCTGTTTATCCCGGAAGATGAGCGCGTCATCACCATCGAAGACCCGACCGAGCTTCAGCTTCATCAGACGAACTTGCTCCGATGGGAGGCCCGCCCGAAGAACTCCGAGGGCGAGGGCGAGGTGACCATTCGCGATCTGGTCACCGCAGCTCTTCGCGCGCGCCCTGACCGCATCGTCGTCGGCGAGGTCAGGTCTGAGGAGGCCGAGCAGATGCTCACCGCCATGACCACGGGCCATGACGGCTCCCTTTCCACCTTGCACTCAAACGACGCCGTCGGCGCGTTCTCCCGCCTGCGCACTATGTATCAGACCGCAAAGCCCAACATGACGATCCCCGCCATCGACGCGATCATCGGCGACGCTGCCGAGCTCATCGTGCACGTCACACGAGACTCCCGCGGCTTTAGGCATATCGAGCAGGTCGTCGCCGTCGAGGGGTACTCGGACGGCGTTATCAAGCATAACGACCTGTTTGTCTGGAAGCCGGGCGTGGGTCTTGTGGGCGCGGGCGTGCAGCCGCCCAAGATCAAGGAGAAGATACTTCGCCGCGGGGCGGAGTACAACGAAAAGTGGTTCTTCACGGAAGAAGAGAAGGACTGGGATGCCCTATGATGACGTTTGAGACGATGATCGCCGTTGGCGCGCTGCTGCTTGTCGCGGCGCTTGCCGTCGGCATCGTCTTGGCTCTCGACCTGCGTACCGACCAATCGCGCCGCCAGGCGGCTGCCATGAGGGCGGCACGTGACGTCGAGAAAAAGAAGAACAGGAAGAAGAACAAGGGCCCGAGCAAGCTCGACCGCAGGCTCACCGAGGCTGGCGTGGCCATGTCGGCCGGAGCTTGGTATGCGTGGGTTTTCCTCGGTGCGGCTTTTGTCTCCTCCTTGGCTTTCGCTCTTATCAGAAGCATTCCCGTTGCCGTGATCTTTGCCATCGCGGTGTTTACCGCCTGCGAGCTCGTGCTCACGGCAAAGAAGCGCACCCGCGCTCGCAGCCTTGATGAGCAGCTCGCTCGTGCACTTCCTCAAATCGGACAGAACCTGCGCGCGGGTACCAGCATCGAGCGTTCGGTACGCTCTGTTGCCGATAACTCTCCCGAGCCTCTTGCCACGGAGCTTCGCCGCGTGAGCGCAGAGGCTGCGCTCACGTCGGATATCGCCTCGGCCTTCGAGTCGTTTGCCGAACGCAGCGGCTCAAAGGACGTGCTCATGATCTCCACGGCCATGCGCATTACCAAGACCCAGGGCGGAAGCTTGGCTGACGTCCTCGATAACGTCAGCCATGTGCTCGAATCCCGTCAGGAGATCGTGCGCTTCGCCGCAACCCAGACAGCCTCGACAAAGACCGCGGCGATCGCACTTATCGCGATCACTCTTCTCACCGCACTTGCCCAGGTGTTCATGCAAGAGGGCTTCCTTGAGTTTTACGCCGAGAACCCGTTTGGCTGGGTCATCATCGCCGTCGTGGCCGCGCTCGACCTTATCGGCTATGCGGCCATCTTGAAGATAGCCGACGTCAAGGTTGAATAGGAGGCCGGCATGATTTATCTCGTCATAGCCATGCTTCTCGCGGCGATTTGCGCCGTTGTTGCATACCAAAGATACCTCAAGCCCTTCTCGCGCATGCTCGAGCGCGCCGATGCTGAGGCGCGCGTGAAGGCGCAGGAAGCGAAGGCTTCTCAAAAGAGCGCCGGCGAGCGCTTTATCGACTCCATTTCGGCGCTGCTTGAGAAGGTTGCGCCGTCGCTGCCCGAGCAGCTTGATATATCGAGGGAAAAGCTTCTCGCCTCGGGCATTCACCTCACCGCACAGGCATGGCGTGCCGTCGTGGTCATCGCGATTTCTGCGGGAGCCGTCATAGGCGCGGCCCTTGCCGCATCCCTTGCCGCTCCCGTCGCCGGGCTTTTAGCCGGCGCACTTGGCGGCGGGCTTGTCGGCTGGATGGGCACCCGTTCCTTCCTCGCCTCCAAGACAAACTCTCGCCGCAAGAAGATCGAGCAGTCCCTTCCCGGAGCGATCGACCTGCTGTCCATCATGATCGGCGCGGGCCTTCCGATCGAGCGCGCATTCAAGGAGCTTGCGGACTGCGGCGATCGCGTAGGCGAGATCTCGAGCGAGTTTGCGATCGTAGACCGCGACGTGAACAGAACCAACGTCGATTTCTGCGATGCGCTCGCTGGGATGTCAAAGCGCTGCGCAAGCTCGGATGTCTCGGCGTTTTGCTCGGCGCTCATCCAATCGAGAAAGCAGGGCTCTTCCATCAAGGCCGTCCTCGAGAACCAAGCGGACTACGCCCGAAAGTCGTACTTCGACGGCGTTAAGCGCAGGGTCAGCAAGGTAGAGGTCTACATCGTGTTTCCGCTCGGCGTGTTCTTCATCCCCGCCATGATCTTGCTCTCAATGGCACCGCTTGTGTTCCAACTGCTCGAGCAAATGGCGGTCCTCGGATAAGACGACGCGGAGGATGTTTATAGGAGGTAACCCATGAACTCAGCGAACAGCAAAAGCCCCGCACCCAAGCGAGCCGTCTGCGTGACAGCGACCTTGATCCTCACGGCCCTTGTCTCCTTTTTCGTATCCTGGCACGTTTCCAGTGCCGGGATATCCCTGTTTTCAGGGCAAGAGGAATCGGCACCTGACCCCTCGACGACTGACAACATCCTCTCCAT
The DNA here is from genome assembly GCA_964445865.1 of uncultured Lachnospiraceae bacterium. Classification (GTDB taxonomy): domain Bacteria; phylum Bacillota; class Clostridia; order Oscillospirales; family CAG-272; genus HGM12713. The sequence goes on from CAYULZ010000059.1 coordinate 6,252, forward strand.
CACCTGCGAGGAGACAGATCTCGAGGCGGTTGCCGTGCTCATAGAAGGCACGACCGCCGATGATGTCAAGTATGAAACGCAGGTCACGATCGTGCCGGGCGCAGATGAGCCTTACGAGGTTTGCGTCGGCGCGGGCAAGTACACGCTCACCCCTATCGACACTACAGGCGCGGGCGAGGCTGTCGGCGAGTGCGTTGACGTTGAGTTTACGGACAACTCCGCAGAGCTTGCGGAGGTTGTCTTGGATATCGCCGATTAGGCGAAAAGCCCTGCTTTAGGCGAACAAGGCTTAAGGCATTGAGCCCATGTTTTGAGGTTTGCAAGGGAAGGCAGAAAGACGATGAGCGATGACAGGAAAGCACTGACCGGGACTTACATTTCGGATGAGGCTGACAATCGCGAAAAAATAGCTGCAAGCGCTTCTGAGGAGGCTTGCGGCGCCGTGCAAACGCGCAAGCGCGGAAGACTCTCGAAGTTCTTTACGAATGCGAAGAGGGCGGCGTGCGCGCTTTTTGCCGCTTTGTTCATCGTGACCGGTTCGGCGGGCGTTGCGCAAGCTGCTGACGTCACAGGCGAGATCGATTACGTTGGCGGATGGGTGTATTACTACTTCCCGAACGGCACCCATACGAGAACGCATGTCTACACCCTCGACGGGGCCTTCTCTATCTGCATACAACACTATGTTGACGGTGCCCTAAAGGGCGACGACATGAAGCTCTACAATGCGAACTGCACCAACAGCCTCATGCGCAAGACCCTCTACTACAGCTACTACAGCGATGGGTCTGGCCATACCTTCAACGCCCCTGGCACAAACGTCATTACCAAGCTTCCCTTCATTGCCGGTAACGCCAACAACGCGAACTACGAAATAGGCGGCTCCTCTAAAAAGGCTAGCTGGGTTTCCTCCTTCGTACCTAGCCTCAGCAACTACGACGCCCCGCCAGACTGGTTCAGAGTCCGCCTTTGGAACAACACCACGTCTAGCTCTCGCCAAGATATGGCCACCTTCGCCTGCCGCACTATCGTTTACTACTACCCCAATGGCGGCACCGCAACCAGCAGCTACCCTATAGATTCGAGCACCGGCGCCAGCTCTGGCACCTCAGTATTCTGGTCTGACGGCATTAAAACCACCACCTCGAAAGACAACCTCGCCGCCTACAACCTCTTCGACGTCTCAACGCTTTTCACCCGTACGGGTTACCATGTTCCCTCAACGGAGAAAGCATGGCACCTCGGCTCTTCTACATCGACGACGTATTTCAACTCGACTTCCCAAAATGTAAAAAGCTACACTTCGACAACTGGCCAGACCACCGTCAAGCTTTATGCCAACTGGGTTGCAAATGAATACACAATTCACTATGACAAAAACGCAACGGATGCCACCGGCACCACCGCCGCCAGCACTCACACTTATGACGTAGCAAAGGCCCTTACAGCAAACGGGTTTAGCCGCGATGGCTACGAGTTTGTCGGCTGGAACACCGAGGCTGACGGAACCGGCACGACGTATAAGGATCAGCAAAGCGTCAAAAACCTCACTGCCACTGACGGCGCTACCGTCACGCTCTACGCCCAGTGGAAAGCAAACGCCGTCGCCAACTATTGCTACATCGACGGCTACAGCGGAAGCGACAGCAACTCTGGCTTAACCCCCGAGGCACCGGTTAAAACCTTCAAGCAGGCTTACACCAACGTCATCAAGACCGGCGGCACTATCTATGTCGTCAACACCGTGCCGGTTTCCAAGAACATGACGCTTACGAGCACCTCCTACGCTGACGCTTCCTCCAAGGTCACGCTCAATTCGGGTTGCTCGGTTATGATCAAGAGATACTCGCAACCGACAGCCAAGCCGTCAGGGTGGAGCACCGCGAGCAACCTCAACACCCTCATTAACGTTCAATCGGCTACCTTGACGCTCGCCGGCGTTACCATCGACGGCCATCAGTCCGCTGTCAGCTCCAGTAACAACTGGGAGGCCGCTCCTGGCGTGAGCGCTATCGGCCCCTTGGTGGTTTGCCAAAGCGGCGCAAAACTGACCATCACCGCCGGCTCGCTCCAAAACAACAACAATATCTACAACGGAAGCCAGACAGCCTCTGTTGGGGCTTACGGCACCGGCGGCGCGGTGATGAACTACGGCACCCTCACCATGTCAGGCGGTCAGATCTCCAACAACAAAACCTCGTCATCTACCTCCACCGGCGGCGTCGGCGCCGGTGTTTGGAACGTCGGCACCATGACCGTTTCCGCCGGCACGATCTCCTACAATGAGGCTGACTCAGGTGCCGGCATCGCTAACGGATCGGCGAGCCTTTCCGGTAACCTCACGATCGCCGGCGGCACCATATCCAACAACCAAGCCGGCCAAGGTGCAGGCGTATGGTCGGCGGCAACCTCCACGTTAAATCTCTCCGCGGGAAGCATCTCCAACAATACCGCCACCAGCCTCGGCGGCGGTGTTTCCAGCCTCGGAACCTTTAACATGACAGGCGGCACCGTCGCCAGCAACAGTTCTCCTTCCGGCGCAGGCGTATATAACGCTGGCACCATGACGATCACCGCCGGCTCTACCTCCGCCAATAAAGCCACTTACGGCGGAGGTGTCTATAACGCCGGAAGCTTAAGCGTTTCCGCAGGAAGTATCTCCAACAATACCGCCACCAGCCTCGGCGGCGGTATCTATAACTCCGGCTCCGCAACTGCACTCAACGTCTCAGGCGGTACTATTTCCGAGAACGCCTCTAACAATAACGGCGGCGGCATTTACAATGCCTCGACCGCAAACGTTACCGGAGGCGTCATTGCCGGCAATTCCGCTGCTTATAGCGGCACGGGCGTTTACCAAAACGGCACTTTCAACATGTCCGCCAGCGCAACGGTCAACCTGAACAACGACGTATTCCTCGCGCAAACGCGTTTCGTTACCGTCACGGACGCACTTACTTCCGAGGATTACGTTGCCCTTCTCACCCCGTCTGACTACACGCTCGGGCGCACGCTGGTGCGCACGGCATACGGAAACACCGTAGCTTCAGACGTTCTCGGATCGTTTACGATGACCGAAAAGCCGCCTTACCTTATGCGGGCAGGGGATGGTCTTGACGATACTGCTAACATCAAAGACACCGATGTGATCATCAGCGCTTTCTACAGCATCGTCTATGACGGCAACGGCGGCGAGTCGGAAATTCCTCTGCAGATCAAGTATTGGAACGAGACGCTTACCCTTAGCTCTGCCCACCCCACTCGTACCGGCTACGACTTTGTCAACTGGAACACCGATGCTCTCGGCAAAGGTGTCGCATATGCCTCGGGTGCAGCTTTTAACACCAACGCAGATACCACGCTTTTCGCCCAGTGGAGCCCGATAAGCTATCAGGTAAAATATAATCCCGCCGGCGGGTCTGGCTCCATGAGTAACAGCACGTTTACCTATGACAAAGCGGGTACGCTTACGTCATGCGCCTTCTCGCGAACGGGATATACGTTTGCGGGCTGGGCGACAAGTGCGGGTGGAGACGTCGTATATGAGAACAAGTACGTCAAACCTGCGGTCGAGAACTGGGCAAGCGTTCAAGACGCCGTAGTTGACCTCTACGCCGTTTGGACGCCTAACAGCTACCTGCTCGACGTCAACGGCGTGCTCGACGGAAACGCCAGCTCGTCGCTTGGCG
>CAYULZ010000060.1:0-9920 GCA_964445865.1 uncultured Lachnospiraceae bacterium
CTTCGAGGCGCCGCAGCGGCAGCAAGTCACGCGAATGCCATCGGGAAGGATCTCGGCGTCGTATTCACCCTCCTCGGTGCCGTCACAACGGCAATGGATCTTGCCCTCCTCGTCGAGCTCCTTGATGACGTAGGTGAGGATCTCCAACACCTGCGGGTCGGTCAAGTATTGCTCGCCGCGCAGGGCGTCGAAGCTGTCAAGCCCGTTCTTTTCTAATAGATCAAGCAGCTCGAGCTCCGAGCGCGACAGCTCGGCCTTGACGTGCTCGGTCTGTCCCATCATAGCGATGTTGACGTCCGAATAGGGGCAGGGAAGCACGAACAGCTCCTTGCCGAACACGACCGAAGCATTGACGGTATAGGTGTGCGGATTCGGGCAGAGCAGGCAGGGGACGGTAAAGCGGATCTTGCCGTCCGAGGTCTTGACGATGGACATTTCGCTCTCGCCGCACGAGCATTTGAGCTTGAGCATTTCGGCCGAAAGCGTAAAGATGCCGACGAGGCTCATCACGCCGGCGCCGCAATGCGGACAGCGATAAGCGACGGTGGTTTGCTTGGGTTCCAATACCATAAGGCGTTCCTCTTTCACATGATTTTATGAAGGAAAATGGCACGGAGAGATCCGTGCCATTTTTTATTGCTTATTGCTTGAAAAAGCGCAATCAGTTTGCACCGATTTTGATCTTTTTGAGGACGTTGGCCTTGATGTCGATCGTGGTGGTCGCCTGTGCGTTCACCAGATATGCGTCAAAGTCGTCGTTAAACAGCGCGTTCTTTACCGTGACGAACCAGGACTCGGCGCCCTCGCCTACGTAATAGAGAACGGCGTAGGAGGATTCGCTCAGCGCGATGGGCGTGTCGGTGTAATCACCCGCGGTGCGAGCCTCACCGTACACCCAAGCGTCGAAGTTGAGATCGTCCATCTCGCCCTCCATGTAGTTCTCGAGCAGATCGTTCATGGAGGCACCCTTTTCGGACGCGATGCGATCAAAGGTTGCCTGATCCACGGTTCCTGCAGCCTTCAGCGCCTCAATGGCGGCCTTGGCCTCGTCCTCGGTGGAAAATACCATGTATGCGAGATTCTTGGTCTTGGTGTCATCCTTATACTGGGTTTTGCGCATGCGGTAAACGTCAACGCGGAAGTAGCCGCTGTCGTGCGTCAGCTCGGCGGCTTCGTCCGAACCGTCTCCGTTGAGGATCTTGTGGGTATCGTCTACCTTTCTTGCCGCATCGAAGGCCCACGTCGAGAAGCTGTCGCTATCCTGATAAGCGGCCTTATCCTTTACGTAGTTCTCGCGGTTGCTCGATACCATCGAGTATACCTCGCTCTTGATGCTGTTGAAGATATCTGCCCATTCCTTGGACATCTCGACGGTGTAGCCTACGTACTTTTCGCCGTCAAGCTTGATGGCGTCTGCCTCCTCGGTGCCGTCCATGACTTCCTTGACGGACTGGGCAATGACACCGCTCTTGATCATGAGAAGCTGTGCCTCGTCGGGCTTACCTTCGGCGGGAAGCGTTTTGTCATCAAGCTCGGTTTCGTAGGTTTCGTCGGCGATATGAGCTAGCAGGGCCTGCTCAAACTCCTCGATGCTACCCGTGGCCAGCAGAGCCTCGGCATCAGCCTTGGCCTCGTCAATCTGCTTCTTATACTCGGCAAGGATCTCAGCATCGGTTACGTTGGCGTTAGCCTCCTTCATCTCCTCGGAAATGTCGGCATAGTCGACACGAATGGAATAGAAGGTATAGTCGATCAGGTTATACAGGGACGTGTTCTCCTCGTATGCGGCGGTAATGCGATCGTCCTGAACCTCGCTGAGCAGCTTATCGCTCAGGGCATTCATGCCCTTGGTGGCAAGCTCGGTGAGTTCCATAGCGTGGCGGACGTCCTTTTCCTTTACGCCCTCACCAAAGGAGGCGGCGATGTACGCGTTGAGCGGATAACCGTAGCTGGTAGCGGTGGTCTCCAGCGAGGCAATGGCCTCGTCGATCGTCTTTTCGTTGGTTTCGTCCAGCTCGATGCCAAGCTTGTGCGCCTCCTCGCAGTAGAGGAGAATATCCTTGAGCTCGGCCTCGGTTTCGGATACGAAATAATCGTACCACGTACCCTCGAAATCGCCGCAGATGGCGGAGTCGAGGACACTTTCGTTGTTCGTGGTATCACCGACGGTCTGCTCGTTCAGCGGCTTGGAGGTGTCCAGACTCAGATTAGACAGATAGGAGCTGTACGTCGTCAGGAAATTCTGGTACTTGGCGTTGACGAAATAGGTCATCATCTGGCCGTCAACACGGAAGTTTTCCGTGCGCATAGCGGTGCGCATACGCATGATCGTGCCATTGGCACTCAGGGCAAGCGCGACGCCACTCAAAAGAATGGCGAGCGTGATGACGATGGCAATGAGGTTGATAGCCCAGTTGGGCATGCCCTCTTTCTTTTTATAATTGCCAAGCGTCATGGCGCTTTTGGTTGCTTTGTTCGCTTTGATTCTGTTTGATTTTCCCATGGTTGGGTTCCACCTTTGTTTTTTCTTTGATTTTCGGAGGCTTGCCTCCCGTGGCCGAAGCGTCGGCCGTTATTACACCATTATACAATTATATCGTGATGAAACATTGAACCTTGTATGAATAAACTATGAATTTATGAACGTATCCCATGAAAACGGGAAAAGGCGCCATTGTTTTTATCGAAAGTTATCAAAAGGGCTCAAAGGTTCATGATGACGGGCAGGACCATCGGCTTGCGCTTGGTCTTGGCGTAGAGGAATTTGGAGAGGTCGTCGCGGACGCGGGACTTGAGCTCCATGCGGTCGGCCGAATCGCCGCGCTCGAGGCAGGCATTGATCGATTGCATCGCGACACCGCGAATCTCGTCCATCAGCTCCTCGGCCTCGCGCACGTAAACGAAGCCGCGCGAGATGACGTCGGGGGGTGAGAGCAGAAGCTTGGCTTCAAGGTCGACCGAGACCACGACCACGATCAGGCCGTCCTGCGCGAGATGGCGTCGGTCGCGAAGCACGATGTTGCCGACGTCGCCGACGCCGTAGCCGTCGACGAGGATCTTGCCTGAGGGAACGGTACCCGCAAAGCGTGCGCCCTTGCGGTCGATCTCGAGCACCTTACCGATGTCCGAAATGAAAATGTTGCGGTCGTCCATGCCCATGTCGATGGCCAGCTCGCGGTTGGCTGCAAGGTGGCGATATTCACCGTGTACGGGCATGAAATAGCGGGGACGGGTCAGTGCCTGCATGAGCTTGAGTTCCTCCTGGCAGGCGTGGCCCGAAACGTGAACCTCGACCGAGGAGTCGTGGAGCACGTTGACACCGTTCTTCGTCAGCTCATTGATGACGCGGCCAACCAGCTTTTCGTTGCCGGGAATGGGGCTCGAGGAAAGAATGACCAGATCGTTGCGGTCGAGCGTGACCTGCGAGTGATCGGAGAAGGCCATACGGTGGAGCGCCGACATTGGCTCTCCCTGCGTGCCCGTGGTGATGAGGGTCAACTCCTCAGGCTTGTAGCGACGGATCTCGTTGATGTCGACAAGCACGCCGTCGGGGACGGTCATGTAGCCGAGCTCTACGGCCGCCGTGACGATGCCGATCATGCTGCGCCCCGTAATGGCGACGCGTCGCTTGTGCTTGGCGCTGATGTTGATGATCTGCTGGACACGGTGGACGTTCGACGAGAAGGTGGCAATGACGATACGCTTGTCGGGGTTGGTCGTAAAAATATGCTCAAGCGACTTGCCCACCTTCTTTTCCGAGGGGGTGAAGCCGGGACGCTCGGCGTTCGTCGACTCGCACATCAGGAGCAGAACGCCCTTCTTGCCGAGCTCACCGAGACGGGTCAGATTGAGCATGTCGCCGTCGATCGGCGTGATGTCGAGCTTGAAGTCGCCCGTGTGAACGACCGTGCCGAGGGGGGTTGTGATAGCGAGACAGCAGGCGTCGGCGATCGAGTGGTTCGCGTGAATGAACTCGACCGAGAATGCACCGAGGCGCACGACGTCGCCCGCGGCCACGCAGTTGAGTGAGGGCTCGCAGGGGAGCTGATGCTCCGCGAGCTTGTTCTGAATGATGCCGAGCGTGAGCTTGGTTCCGTAGATGGGGGGATTGATCTGGCGCAGCACGTAAGGGATCGCGCCGATGTGATCCTCGTGGCCGTGCGTCAGCACAATGCCGCGGATCTTTTCGCGGTTGGCCTCGAGGTAGGAGATGTCGGGAATCACGAGATCGACGCCGAGCATGTCCTCATCGGGAAAGCCGAGACCGCAGTCAATGATGATGATATCGTTCGCATATTCCAGAACGGTCAGGTTCTTTCCGATCTCGTTGAGTCCGCCGAGCGGAATGATGCGAAGCTTGCCTGTTTCTTTTCTGGGCATAAAAACTCCTGTTCTTTTTTTGAAATGTAAAGGATTGGTAAAAAGGAATATGTAGAGGACGCGTGCGAAAAAATGCCCTGCGCGAAAATATGGCAAAAAAGCCCTTTTTCGTTCCGATTTTTTCGAACCGTCCAAAAAGAGCGCACAAACACGACCTCTTTCCGCCTGCGACACCGCTCCCCGCCTGCGTTCCAAGGTCACTATACGATTGTAAGCTATCGATATTGTACCATATTTTTTTGTATCTGTCAAGAGGGATTTCGTCGCAGGAAATGACGCGTCACGCGGCCGTCTCTCTTGTGGCATCAGGAAAAGATGAGGAGCATGGCAAAGGGCAGCGCGCCGCACGCCATACCTCCCAAAAAGAGCCAGAGGGCACGGCGGAGCGGCCGCGCGGCCGTTGAATCGGCTTTTTTCTTTTTGCGGCTTTCGCCCTCGGCAAGAATGTGCTTCACCTCGCGCATTAGCGTCTCCTTGTCATCGTCGGGGGCGTCGTGACCGTCCCGGAGAACGAAATAGGCGCATTCAAAGCGCGAGCCCGACGGCGGCTTGCAAACGATCATTCGCTTTTGGATTCCTCGGAGCATGGGGGTCTCCTTTCACTGGCTTTCATAGGTTTTTGATAACAGTATAGCCAAATCCTGCCACCCTTAAACGCTTGAGACCGATTTGCAAGCCGTTAAGCGCTTCGTGGTTTCCGAGAGGATTGCCGTCGGTATGCGCTCGGTGATGAGATAGAAGGTATTTTGTCGAAAAAGCTCAAAGTATTTTCCAAATCTGACATTTTTTGTAAACAAATTATAAATTCCCAAAAAATGGTATTGACAAAAGAAGCTGTGACGTGTATAATGAATGTGTCGTAAATCGACAGAAAGCAAGCGGATCTCCGAAAAAAGCACGAAAAGTCCAAAGGACGGACGGCAATCGTCGGCAGACGGCAAAAAACGGGCAGCTCGGAGCTCGCAGGGACATACGTAAGATCATAAAATAAAAATAAGAAGAAAAAGAGAAGGAGAAAACACTATGAAATCAACCGGAGTGGTACGCAAGGTAGACGAGCTGGGACGCATCGTGCTTCCCATTGAGATTCGTAAGATCCTCGATATTAAGCAGAAGGACGCCGTGGAAATTTTTACGGATGACGATCGCATCGTTCTGCAAAAGTATCAGCCCGCGTGCATCTTCTGCAACAGCGTCGACGACATTGTATATTTTAACGGCAAGCGCGTATGCGCCGCCTGCGTGGCAAAGATGAAGGAGCAGCTGTAATAATAGTAAGCTTTTTCAAAGGTTTTTGGAAGAGCTTGGGAAACTTTTTGCAAAAAAGCTTCTCAAAAAATACACGCAAAAAAGCGAGGCAGATGCCTCGCTTTTTTTGACGGATCTTCGATTACTCGCCGAGATATGCTTTCTTAATTCTCTCGTCGTTGATCAGCTCGGCGGCGTTGCCCTCGATCGTGACCGTGCCTGTTTCGAGAACGTACACGCGGTCGGAGACCGACATGGCCTTTTTCGCATTCTGCTCAACGAGAAGCACCGTCTTTCCTTTTTCGCGGAAGGCCTGAATGATCTCGAAGACCTCCGAAACGAGCAGGGGCGACAGACCCATCGACGGCTCGTCCATGACGATCATTTCACCGCCCGACAAGAGCGCACGTCCCATGGCCAGCATTTGCTGCTCGCCGCCCGACAGCGTACCCGCCATCTGCGTTTTTCTTTCCTCCAAGCGGGGGAAAAGCTCGAACACGTGCTTCAGCTCTTCCTCGACGGCTGCCTTGTCCTTACGGGTATAAGAGCCGAGCCGCAGGTTGTCGTAAACCGAAAGATTTTGGAAAATGCGACGTCCCTCGGGAACGTGCACGAGCCCGCGAGTGACAATCTTATGCGTGGGAATACGCGTGATGTCCTCGCCGTTAAAGAGCACCGTGCCTGCCTTGGGGTGAATAAGACCTGTGATGGTGTGCAGGGTCGTGGTCTTGCCCGCACCGTTCGCACCGATGAGTGAAACGATTTCCCCTTTATTTACTTTGAACGAGATTCCCTTCAGTGCGCGAATGACACCGTAGTTGACCTCGAGATTCTGTACCTCAAGTAATGGAAGCATAGTAGGGTTCCTTTCTGATAATGCGTTGCTTTTTACAATGGCTGCTTTGGATCAGTCGCCCAAATAAGCCTTGACAACGTTGGGGTTGTTCAAAACATCGGAGGTTTCTCCGCTTGCCAATTCTGTGCCAAAATTTAGAACGGTAAGACGCTCGCAGATGCCGCTGATCAGTCGCATATCGTGCTCGATCAGAAGAATGGTGATGCCAAACTCGCGGCGAATATAGGTGATGTCGTCCATCAGATCCTGCGTCTCGTTGGGGTTCATGCCTGCAGCGGGCTCATCCAGAAGCAGAAGCTTCGGTTTCGTTGCCATCGCACGGGCAATCTCCAGCTTTCTCTGCTTTCCGTAGGGGAGGTTGGTGGCGAGATAATCCTTGTACTCGTCCAGCTTGAACACGCGGAGCCACTCAAGGGCGCGCTCATAGTACTCGCGCTCGGATTTTTTATGACGGGGCAGACGAAGGATCGACTGCGCCATACTGCAGGGGATTTGATTGGAGAGTCCGACCATGACATTCTCAATGACCGTCAGATTGTTGAACAAACGAATGTTCTGGAAGGTTCGCGCAATGCCGCGACGGTTGATGTCAGCGGGCGCCTTGCCCGTCAGATCCTCACCACAGAGGAAAATGCGGCCGGTGGTCGGCTTGTAGACGCCGGTCAGCAGGTTGAAGACGGTGGTTTTTCCTGCGCCGTTCGGGCCGATGAGGCCGTAAAGCTCACCTTGCTTGATCTCAAGATTGACGTCGTCTACGGCCTTCAAACCGCCGAACTGAATGCACAGATGGTCGGTCTTGAGCACGATCTCGCGGCCGTCCTCGGCAAAGATCGGTTGGTTCTTCGTACGGATTTCACGGTTTGCCATACTCAGTTTTCCTCCTTTGCTTCGGTGTCTGCCGACGCCTTCTTTTTATCCTTTTTGGAAAAGAGGGCACGCAGATTGTATTTTTCGCGGAAATACTTGAGTCCGGGCGCGTTCTTGTAGATCACGATCGCGATCAGAATGAGCGCGTAGAATAGATTTTGAAGCACGGCGAGGTCGCCCGTGAGGAACTTTTGCAGGGTGACGGTCAAGAAGGTGACCAGCGTGGCCGCAATGATCGACCCGTTGATGCTTCCCATGCCGCCGAGCACGACCATAACGAGGATCTCGATGGAATAGTTGTAGTCAAAGCTTGTGCTTTGCACGTTGTTGACGCTGTAACTGAACAGCACACCCGCCATACCCGCAAAGAGAGCGGAGATGGTAAAGACGGTGAGCTTATATTTGGTCACGTCAATGCCCATGGCGCGCGCGGCGATCTCGTTGTCGCGGATCGAGGTGATGGCGCGTCCGTGCTTACTCTTAATAAGGTTCTGCGTCACGGCAAGGCATACGAGCACGAGCACAAAGCCAACGATCAGCAGATATTTTCGGTTGAAGCGAGGGGTCGGCAGACCGAGCGTGCCGCCGAACAAAGAGGCGGGAACGTTCATGACGACCGAACGTACGATCTCGCCGAAGGCGAGTGTGACGATGGCCAGATAGTCGCCGCGAAGACGAAGTGCGGGCAGACCGATGATAACGCCGAACAGTGCGGCCGCCAGGCTGCCTGCGATCAGGGCGATGATCAGCGTGGGGAAGCCGTTGCCGAGAACGGGCTCGAGCAGGGCCGACAGCTTACCGCCCACAAAGGCACCGACGCACATAAAGCCTGCATGGCCAAGGCTCAGCTCGCCGAGGAAGCCGACCACCATCGAAAGCGAAACCGCCAAAATGATAGAGATCGTGATCTTCTCAAGCAGGAGCTGGTTGGACATTGTCAAGCCACCCGTCAGAGAAAGGACGGCAAAGACAATGGCGAATACGGCGATGATGCTGTAATTGAGATAATTTTTAACGAAGGAAAATTTCTTTTTCATACCTTTTCCCTCCGTGTCTTTCCGAGAATACCCGAGGGCTTGACCAACAGAATGACGATCAGAATCGAGAATTCGACCGCATCTACGAAAGGCGCAAGCGCGGGGACGCTGAGCGCGAGCGATTCAACCACGCCAAGAAGAATACCGCCAAGCATGGCACCGGGGATCGAGCCGATACCGCCGATAACGGCGGCGGTGAAGGCCTTGATGCCGGGCATTGCACCGAGCGTATTGGTCAGGTTCGGTGCCTTTGCAAGCATCAGATATCCTGCCACGGCGGCGAGAGCCGAGCCGATGGCGAAGGTGATCGAGATGATGCGGTTGACGTTGATGCCCATAAGCAGGGCGGCACCGCGGTCCTCTGAAACGGCGACCATGGCGCGGCCTGTTTTGGAATATTTAATAAAAAGCGTAAGAGTGACCATGACAACCACGGTGACAGCTAATGTAACGAGCGTGCTGTAAGCAACCGAGAAGGAGCCAAGGCGGAGCTGACCGGGGATCTGGAGCGCCAGGGGCTTTTTGGAGGCGGAGCCGAACACGATCTGTGCCAGACTCTGCAACAGGTAGCTGACGCCGATGGCCGTGATGAGAACGGCGAGCGGAGAAGCACCGCGAAGCGGTCTATACGCGACTTTTTCGATGGTGATACCCAAAACGACACAGCAGATGACGGCTACCGCGACGGCCAGGATCGGCATATGTGCGGCCATGAGGGTGACGAACATGGCATAGCCTCCCACCATGATGATGTCTCCGTGTGCGAAGTTCAGCATTTTTGCGATGCCGTAGACCATCGTGTAGCCAAGCGCTATGATGGCGTAGGTTCCGCCTGAGCTGAGCCCGTTTATGAGTGCTGTTAAGAAATTCATATCGTTTCCTTACTTATGTATTAACGGCAATTGCTGACACGGGGATCGTGCCAGCAATTGCGTAAGTCTATGATTGGAGAGCGAGCTCTCCGCGTGCAGAGGGGAACGCTTACGCGTTGGCCTCCTTGATGACGTATGCGATAGCAGCCTTGTCAACGTAGCCGGAGGACTGCCACTTGATGTTTTCGCCGGTTGCACCGGAGAAGGTGTAGCCACCGTTGAACTGCGCCTTGAGAATGTCGCAGAGCTCGGAAGCGGTGATATCAACGCTGATCTCGGTGCCTGCGTCAACGGCAGCCTTCATCGCACCGTAGATGGCGTATACGCAGTCGTAAGCGGAAGCGCCGAACTGGTTGAGCGTGTCTTTACCGAACTTTTCGGTGTACTTCTTGATATAGTCAGCAGCCTTGCCCTCGGTAGCCTTCGAGTTGAAGTGAGAGAGCATGATGATCTTCTGGGGGATGGTGGAGATGGGAGTATCCTCCGGGAAAGCGCCCTCAAGGCCGTCGAAGCCGTCGCAGCCGTAGTAGATGGCGTCATCGGCAACCTGACCCTTCGCCTGCGTCATGAACAGGGAAGCGGGATCGTAGTAAATGGGCATAAAGATGAAGGAGCAATCCTTCATCTGGCCGACCTGCGTGGTGAAGTCGGTAGCGTCGC
>CAYULZ010000061.1:0-9651 GCA_964445865.1 uncultured Lachnospiraceae bacterium
CTGTGAAAAATAAAGTTAATATTTTTAAAAATAATTTCAAAAAAGACTTGAATATTTGAAAAAGTTGTGGTATAATATTCGAGGTTGATTTGGAGAGGTATCGAAGTGGTCATAACGGGGCTGACTCGAAATCAGTTTGCGCGAAAGCGCACGCGGGTTCGAATCCCGCCCTCTCCGCCAAACATCGACAAGTTTCGACAGAAACTTGTCGATTTTTATTTATTACCTCTTACTTCTTCACTCTTACTTGTCCGTTCTTCACATAAAGATACGCAGAAAAGGATACAATGATTTGTTTCGATTCTGCGTTTTTTATTGCTTGTATTGAAAAAGTTAAGATTTTGTGATATAATCAAAAAAAATGAACTTGCAAAACTGTGTAATGGAGACTTGACAAATGGGCATTTTAAAATTAATCGGACTGAAGACGGCAAAGGGCTGCTGCTTTTATCCTGTCAGCAAGGATTCGGCGGTACTGGTGGGCATCAAATATAAGAAAGGAAAATCTGTCTCTGTCCCCGAGCGCATTGGGAAATATACCGTCCGTGGCATCGATGATCCCTTCTGTTCCGGATGCATCGGCGATGCTTATGCTTCGCTGGATAAAAAAAGTCAGATTGCCGTCAAAATGAAACTGAATGACTATGAGCTACTCTCGCAGGTGAAGTTGAGCCAGCTTCCCCCTACGGTGGAGTATATCGGCTTGTTGAAATTTCGAGGCTGCGATTTCTATCAGGAGAACGTGCAAATACCCTCACACGTCCATTATATCCGTAATCTGCAGATAACTGTCTTTGCCAGTGTATTAACCACAATCATCTTTCCCGGTTCTTTACGGTATCTTGGAAGTGTCCAGTCCTGGGGCTTAACGTCTATAGAATTCTGCGGACCAAACAGCAATACTCCGCCCCATCTTCGTCTTTCCGACTATTTTGGCGCTGAAATGAAAGAAGTCCCGTAAATCGACGATCATGCCTTTGCGAAATGCACCGATTTGTTTAGATTGACCCTGCCGGAGGGACTGACCAGCATCGGTGTAAGAGCCTTTGCACAAAGTAAGCTGTCTTCGCTGACCCTGCCGGAGGGTCTTAGCTGTATCGGCTCCCAAGCATTCGCCGACTGTCCGTTGCTAAACAAAATCAATCTACCCACTAGCTTGACCTGTTTGGCCCCAGACGCTTTTTCGAACTGTCCAAACCTGCGGTTGACACCGACGGTTTTAGAGCAACTAGCCCGCTTTCCTGAGGCCCGTAGAAACATAGTACCACTTTGGGAGAAAAGTGTTCTGGCTTATGTAGAAGCCGGTGACAAGCTTCTGCTTCATGAAAAAGTAACCATGGCGGATAAAAAAGCCGCCTATGAGCAATATCGCAGGGCACTGTCACTGGATCCTTTTCATATGCCCGCGATTTATATGCTGGGGCAGCTACTTTTGTCCTATCAAGTACCTAACGGCAACATCGTCTCTGATCTGAAAGATTTGCAAAACTTCCTTTCGGAACAAGCAAGTTTAGAAGCTTTGGAGTTCCTTAATAGCACGCTCTCCATGCTGGACAATGTGTGCGTCATTTTGTCCGACCCGGAGGACATTATCACCCAACGGCAGGTTTATGGTCTAAACTGCGATCAATCTGCAGCGACATCGTTGTTGGAATTTCTGTTGGACGCGCTGGAAAAGCACCCCAAAATCTCTGATTTTGCCCGCCATGAGATCTTTAGCGTTGCCAAATGGATTATTATAATTCCCACCAGAAACAAGGATCGGCAGAGTGAGAAGCAATTCAGCATGCAGAAGAAACGGTATAATAAAATTTTTGGAACTGCTCCAGACGATATAGGAATAAGCAATCCAATCTCTATGCTAACCTCCGAAAGCATGATGTGCCACTTCCGAAAAGCTATGGCAAAAGAAAAAGATGAAGGCTTCTACGATGCGGAGTTTTGGCTGGGGCTGGCACGAATCTTCAATCCCAACATACAGATCCCCAAGGAATTTACCCAAATGCAATCCCGACACCGTGCAAAGGAAGAAACGGAAAAATGGCAAGAGAGAATGGCTACCGTCGTTTTCCCTCCCAACCCCATTCTGCCTATGCCTCATTACAATTACTGTGAAGAAAACTCATTTAAAATGAATGACCTCGTATCGGAGTACTGGGCCGATGTGGCAGCACAAAAGGAAGCCGACGCGATTGAGTCCCTGTGGGGCGATTTGTCAGACGGTGGCTTCTGGGACGACACAAGCTGGCAATAACCAACCTTGTAAAGATTGTTGATCACTACACTGTTGCCTGAATGGGTTTCCAACATGCCCGTTTTTTGACATTGACATCACGGTGATTTTATGATATAATGTTTCGGTAAAATCACGCACAGGATAAAGGAGGCCCTCATGAAGCTCATCATTATTCGCCACGGTGATCCCGATTATTCCATCGATTCCCTGACCCAGACGGGTTGGAAGGAAGCCGAGATATTATCCGACCGAATCTCGAAGCTCGACGTCAAGGCCTTTTACGTCTCTCCGCTCGGGCGGGCGAAGGATACCGCCAAGCCAACGCTTGACAAAATGGGCAGAGAAGCTACCGTCATAGATTGGCTTCGTGAGTTCCCCGTTGTCGTCAACAATCCCGCCGGCGGCTCGGCGGACGTCGCATGGGATTGGCTTCCCAGTGTATGGACGGCAGAGCCCGATTTTTACGATCGGGAAAAATGGATGGACGTTCCGATCTTTGCAGCCGTCGACATGCGAACCGCCTACAAAAAGGTTACGGACGGTCTTGATACCTTGCTCGAGGAACACGGATATCGCCGCGAGGGTAATTATTATCGTGCAGTAAATGCCAATGAAGACACCATCGTATTCTTTTGTCACTTCGGCCTTGAATGCGTGCTCCTTTCGCATCTGCTCGGTGTCTCGCCGATGACGCTTTGGCACGGCACGGCCGCCGCGCCGACCTCGGTCACCATACTGAATACCGAGGAGCGCCGCAAAGGCATCGCCTATTTTCGCATGGCGTCCTTTGGTGACATTTCCCATCTGTACGCCGCGGGCGAGGAGCCGTCCTTTGCCTGTCGCTTCTGCGAGACCTACGACAATACCGAGCAACGGCACGATTGAAAAGCCAAAAAGCAGACCGCTATGCGGTCTGCTTTTTATGTTTTTATTTAGTCCTTTAATTCAACTAACAACGAATTATAAACCTTACGAAGTGAACCGTCCGAAGGAGAATTGCACACCTCGTAGGTATTAGCCGTGGGATCGCGGAGAATGAAGGAGGATGAGCCACCGCCGTCAAGATTGATCGCATTCACCGCGCCGAGCGAACGCATCCAAAGGGCCAATCTCGCATATCCGGAGCCGTTGGAGTGGTTTGCCTGTCTGCCGTCGAGAACGCCAAGAATAATCTTGCCGTCTGCCGTCATGCCAACGACGGTACGCGGATGCGGACCCTGCTCAGGCTCGTACGTAGGCTCGGTTAACAAGCCGTCCTTCAGAATCATGTGATAGCCCGCAACGCCCTCTACGAATGTCTTTCCGTTTGCTACATAGGTGTTATAGGTATCCCCTTCGTCCATAATGATCTCACCGTCCTCGGTGATGGCAAAAAACGAATACGGACTACTCGACGCATGAATCAAACGGCCGTCTTTCAGCGCCAAGCCCTTGGGCGAATAGTCGGTGTTAATGTAAAAGAAATTGGCATTCACACCCGCAATGATATTCTTTCCGTTGGCAACGGCCGCCTGCATATGCTGCTTGGTCGTCTGTCGGTTACTCGACATCGGAGCAAGGTCATAGCCGTCGTTGGACGAGCCCATATAAAAATTGACCTTATCGGGATCAAGGATCAGCACGTAGGTATGGTAGGGATTACCATCTTCATCGTAAAAGATTTGTTCATGATAGGTCACACCCTCAAACAGATAGGTTGTCGTTTCGGTTCTCAAGTTCCATTCGGGAACGGTAGCATAATCCTCCACGGCAAAGTGAATTTCCTCGCGCTCGGGAATCTTAAACGCAAGAGTCTTTCCCTGCGGTTCCTTCGTCATCTCGCCGCGCAAGCGCTCCACAAGCGATCGCAAGCCACCCGCCTCGGTAGAATGGATAGAGATCACACTTCCGTTTTCATCGGATTGTGAAACGTAATAGTTTCCTCTGAAATATGGCGAACGCTCGCTTCTTCCGATGATCTCACCAATAGCAATGACGTTGCTTTCCGTTCCCGTCAAGGTTTCCGATGCAACCGTTTTCATGCGCTCTCCCGTATAGCTAGCAAAGAAGTCGACGAGCTCGGTCGCAAGCGCCGTAGCATCCGTCAAGGAGGCGTTAACACCAATCGTCCAATCAGACAACGGTACGCCGTTAATAGTCACCGTCTCATACGTGCGATAGGTATAGGACGTACCGACCGTCATGACAGGCGGCGTTGAAAAAATATCGCCATTGCCCGTATAGCCGATCACGTCGGCACAGAATTTCTTAACGGCCTCTTTGGTGGCGGCAAGCGAAGCACCGTAGATAACGATGGTCTTTTTACCCGGAATGGAATAAATGTAATCATCATTGAGAAGTTCCTCGGCCGCCAATTTGGATTGCCGACGGTTAGTCGCACCAATCAGGATCTCGTACTCGTTGGGCATCATGCCGACGGTAGGGTCATAGCTATCATCCTCATGATCCAGTGAGAAGCCATACGCGCACATCATCACAGTATTCAGATAGTTAACCGTCTCCTCTATCAGCGGATCTGAGGCAACCGCCGCACCGTATACGATGACGAAATCCTTCGTAGGAACGAAGGCCGTGGCGGGTAACGGCGTGGGCTGTTGGGACTCGCTCGGCTTCTCGTCATCATCAGCATCCGTAGAGTCGGTTGAAGGCGTTGTGTCGGTAGACGGTGTGTTCCCCTCAGGGGAGACGGTGTCCGTAGACGGATCAACGGGATTGTTTTCTTTATCGCAAGCAACCATCGCCAACAACATAACGGTTGCAAGCAAAAGGGCAAGGACGCGTTTCATGTGATATATCGTTTTTTTCATATGCATGCTCCTTTTATTATTTCAGCTCAACCAACAAGGAATTATAGATCTTACGAAGCTGGCCATCGGAGGGAGAATTGCAGATTTCATAGGTATTGGTTTGTGTATCGCGGAGAACGAAGGAGGAAGATCCGCCACCGTCGAGATTGATAGCATCGACCGCCCCCAGAGAGTGCATCCACAAGGCACATCTGGCCATCGTAGCACCGTTGGAGTGATTGGCCTGTCGTCCGTCAATGACGCCAAGAATGATCTTCCCGTCAGCTGTTACGCCCGCAACGGTACGCGGATGAATCGCATCGTCGGTAGCCGCCGTAGTAAGCAAGCCGTTTTTCAAAAACATGGGGCCGGCGGCAACGCCCTGCACGAAATTCTTTCCGCTGTCCACATAAGCGTTATAGGTATTTCCTTCGTCAATGATGATCTCTCCCGTATCCGTTACGGCAAAGAACGGAAGGTCTGCACGCGAGGCGTTGATCAGAACACCGTCCTTTAGAGCCAAGCCATTGGGAGAACAATCTCCTCCCATATTAAAGTAATTGCCGTTTACTCCCGCAATGATATTCTTTCCGTTGGCCACGGCCGCCTGCATATGCTGCAGCGTGGTTTTTGGGGTGCTCGGCACACGATCATATCCATCGTTGGCGGAGCCCATACGAAGCGTAACCTTATTGGAATCCAAAATCAGCACATAGGTGCGGTACGGCCTTCTATCCTGATCGTAAAACAGCTGCTCGATATAGGTGACACCGTCGTAAAGCTGCGTTCTGGTTTCGGATTCCAGCTTCCACGACACGGATATTCTATCCTCCATATCAAAATGCGCGTGATGGCTTTGAGGAATGGTGAAGGAAACGGCCTTGTCCTGTATCTCCTTTTGCATTTCACGGTAAAGAATGTCCAAAAGAAATTGCAAATCGCCCGAATTGGTAGCCAGCATGGAAATCACGCTTCCCTTTTCATCAGATGTGGAATCGTAATATTGTCCTTCCAAAAAGGGCTTGCTCATGCTTCGTCCGATGCCGCCGATGGCGATCATATTGGTTTCCTCGCCCGTCAGAGCCGTGGATTTCAAAACCTTGATGCGCTCGCCCGTATATCGTGAGAAGGAGTCAGCCAAATTTTCGGCAAGTCCTCTCGCGTCTGCCGAGGAAGAATCAAAGCCGATCGTCCACTCGGACAGTGATGCGCCGTTGACGGTAACCGTTTCATACAAGCGATTGGTATAGGTCGCACCTACCGTCATACGCGGCGGAGTTGAAAAGGAATCCCCGTTGCCCGTGTAGCCGATCACGTCGGCGCAAAATTTCTTCACCGCCTCTTGGGTAGAGGCAAGCGAGCCTCCGCAGATCACGATGACTCGTTTATCCACGATAGAATAAGCATAATCGTCGGCAGCCAATCCCTCCGAGAGCGTTCTTGAGTGCCGACGGGAGGTTTGTCCGATCAGGATTTCATAAGGGTTCGGCATCATACCGACAGAGGGATCATAGCTGTCATCCTCACTGGCGAGTGAAAAGCCGTATGCGCGCTGCATCGCGGCGTTCAGATAGTCGATCGAATCACGCAGAGCCGCGCTGTTCGCTACGGTCGATCCGTATACGATGACATAATCACGCGTGGGAACAAAGCTCGTCGGGTCTGAGGGCTCCGTAGGAGTAGACGGTGAGAGTCCCTTCGACGGCTCGGAATCATCGGAATCCGCAGGCGGTGTCGAATCCGTGGGGGGCGTATCGTCGATAGGGGGCATGGGAGCAGTCTCCTTGACACAAGCAACCAAGGACAGCATCATCACAGCCACAAGTAAAAGAGCCGACAGTTGACGTCCCAAACAGCATATTTTCATACGTATCCTCCTCTCGTCCTCATATATATGTTCATTATATCATATTCCCTATTTATTTGCAAGAAAAAGCATAAAATTTGTGCAAATATATTCGAAATTATGTATGATCCATATATAACAAGGCAGAACGCTGCGTATTCTGCTTTTTATACTGTTATGCGTCAACACGCGAATCCTATTGTATGTGCGAAAAAAATGAAAAAAATCCAACTCGAAAGAGTTGGATTTTTGGTGGAGCATAGGGGATTCGAACCCCTGACCCCAACACTGCCAGTGTTGTGCGCTCCCAACTGCGCTAATGCCCCATCGACAACGCATATATTATAACAGATTTTCTAACGCTTGTCAATAGGTATTTCAATAAATATTTTGGCGGATTTTTGTCGGTATTTTCCTACGCTTTCTTGACAAAAGAAGGGGGGTGTGGTATACTACATGTATAGAAAATTGCTTTTTGGGAGGTTGTTATGTCTATTGTGTTATCCAAGGAGTTGCTCGTTTCCTTCTGCGGCAACGTTACGCCACTCTGGATCGTTTCGGAGGAATCTCTTGCAAAAGAGGACATCGTTTGGTCGGTGGACGGCGATGCCGTGGCTCTGCGCCGTTTTTCGGGTGAAGGCAAGTATAGCTTCAACGACGGCGTGCTTCTGCTCCTGAATGAGGTTGGAACGGCAACGGTCACGGCTACCGTTGCAGGCCAAACGCTTTCCTGCTCGGTCATCGTAACCGAACGAAAGACTGCCAAGCCCGAGGATCATCTGAATTACTACATCGGCGACATGCACGACCACACCTCGGAGCTTCACAAGCCCGAGGAGTTTGCCGAGCACTCGGACGGCACGCAGATGCGCTACATCAATTATCTGAAAAATGAAAACATGATCGACTTCGGTGTGATCTCCGACCATGCGGGCACGATCAATGATACCGACTTCTTCAAGGATTTCGTCTACGACGAGGAATCACAACCCCGCGACGTCGTTCTTTTCCCCGGTGCGGAATCCGAAATCATGTATGAGGAGTTCGACCGCTTCGGCATGAAGCACCGCAATTCGGGTGAGATCGTGACCTTCAATTCTGCCAGCTACGGCGAGGTTCCCAATTGGGAGGAATTTGTGGAGACCTTCCGCGAAAGCCCCCTACCCGTGGCAATCTTTGCCCATCCGCAGGTACTTGGCTTCAGCACGAAGTGCATTTGGGACTTTGCCTTCCATAAGAACAATACCCCCGAGATGCTTCGCGCCATTCGCGGTGTGGAGATGGGACGCGGCACGGGCAACAGCTTGCTTTACGAGCATTCCTATTCGGTTGCACTTGACAACGGCTTCCGCGTCAGCACGACCTGCTCGAGCGACTCGCACGGCCCTGTTTGGGGCTATTACTGCATGCCCGCAAAGACCGTGATCATGTCTCCGAAGAAGGACAAGGAATATTTCCTCGACGCACTTCTTTCCAACCGCTTCTATGGAACGGAAAGCGGCAACGTCAAGTTGACCTACCGTGTCAACGGTATCACAGCGCCTGCCGATCTGCCCGAGAATGACAAGTACATCTTCGGTGTCAACATTTCCCTCTTCCATGACGATCCTTCGACGATGCCCGTCAGATGCGAAGTCATTTCGGACGGTGGGCGCGTGGTCAAGACCATCACCGACGTAGACTTCTCGTCCTTCAAATTTATCATCCGCTCCAAGGATGCCGGCTATTTCTATCTGCGCCTGATCGACAGTCAGGGACGCAAGACCTGGTCTCCCCCCGTATGGACGGGCCGTCCTCTCACGGGCACGGGCGCTCCCGACGGTATTGAGCCGATTGCAACAGCTGTTACCGCTATCGACCTTGACACAGGCAAGGATGCTACCGCGGCCGTTGACGGTGATTACCTGAATTCTTGGATCGGCGAAGAGCGCACGGCTTCCCTGCTTCTGACGCTGGACGAAGAGACCGAGATTTCCGCACTCGGCCATATGCCTCACGTCATCATTCGTCCGAAGTCTCGTGACCCGCAGAGCGTAGACTTTGAAGAGCAGCTGGAATCTCCCGGCTTCCCGCACACCTTTGCCATCTCGACGAGCCTTGACGGCGAGCATTTTGATCGTTGCTATGAGGGTACAGTCCGCATCTTCGGTAACGAGCAGATATTCCCCTTTGCGCCTGTAAAGGCCAAATACGTCAAGTTCGAGGTGCTCTCCACAGTTGGTACCGACTCGTATATCAAGAAGCACCAAAACAACAACGTATACATTGGAAATTTGACGCTCTTCCAAAACAAGTAAATACAAAAGGCGGCTTGCAGAAATGCAAGCCGCCAATCTTTTTTGTTTAGAATTCGATTTTCTTTTCGATGTAGGACTTGAGCTCGGTCACGGGGATTCTGACCTGCTCCATCGTGTCGCGGTCACGAACGGTTACGCAGCCGTCGGTTTCGGACTCGAAGTCATAGGTAATGCACAAAGGCGTACCGATCTCGTCCTGACGGCGGTATCTCTTACCGATCGAGCCTGCCTCGTCATAATCCACGGGGAAATACTTGGCAAGGTCGGAGAACACCTTTGTTGCGCCCTCGGACAGCTTCTTCGACAGAGGAAGAACGGCAGCCTTGAAGGGAGCGAGGTACGGATGCAGGTGCATTACGACACGGACGTCATTCTTCGCGGGATCGACAACCTCCTCGTCGTATGCGTCAACCAGGAAGGCAAGAGCGACACGGTCAGCGCCGAGCGAGGGCTCGACCACGTAAGGAATGTATTTTTCGTTCGTTT
>CAYULZ010000062.1:0-9625 GCA_964445865.1 uncultured Lachnospiraceae bacterium
TGATCACGCTTGGACCATCTCCGCTCTGCAGCTGCACAAGGACGGCATCATTGCTTGCGACGAGGCCGCTTGCGGAGAGCTGAAGGTCGATACTTACAAGTACTTCAAGGAAATTTACAAGAACGAGAAATAAGGCGATATAAAAATCCCCCCGTATGGGGGGATTTTTATTGTTTCTCTCTTATTTTCCTGCCTGCATTTCAGCAATGACCTCAAGAATGGCGTCAGCCATATACTCGAGCTGCTCATCGGACAGACCGTACAGGGGAAGGTGCGTAAATCTCTTATAGAATACCTCCTCGCAAACGGGGCAGGTCTTGGCGATCTCGTCGGCATTGTAGCCCATTTCCTCTACAACCTTGAAGCGATAGAGCGGGCCGAAGTGCGGAATGTTCGTGACACCCTTTTCCGACAGCTTCTGCTTGAATACCTGCACGTCGCCGCCGGCCTTTTCGGGGTCGATCTGGAGCAGATAGAGGTGGAAGGTAGGCTTAATGTTCTCATTACCGAGATCCTGCGGAATGAGCGCATCGTTGCCTGCAAAGCGGCTGTTCAGATAAGCGGCCGCACGACGGCGGGTCTCGATAATCTCCTCGTTTCTCGCGATCTGAAGCTTCAAACCAAGGCCTTGGATCTCTGTGGTCGAGTAGTTGGACGCCATGAAGGGCTTCTCCTTGCCGGGAATGGGCGTGATGTTATACAGCCAATTCTTGATGGGGGCAGAGAAGTCCATGCCGAGGAAGCGTGCGCGCTTCATATCGGCGGCAAAGCCGGGAACGTTGGTGGTGGCGATACCGCCCTCACCGAAGGACGTGATGTTCTTGACCTCGTGGAAGCTGAAGGCGGCAAAGTCGCCGATCGTGCCGATCTTGCGGCCGTTGTACATGGCGCCAAAGGCGTGGGCCGCGTCCTCAAGCACGAGAATGTCGTGCTCCTTGGCGAGCTTCATGATGGGATCGAGGTCGACGGGATAACCGCCGATATGTACGGGAACGATCATTTTCGTGTTCGGGGTGATCTTTCTTGCTACGTCTGCGGGATCCATGTTGATGGTGCGGGGGTCAACGTCGGCAAAGACGAGCTTTGCGCCGATGGCAAGCGGATATGCCATCGTGGCAACGAAGGTGATGGCGGGAACGATGACCTCGTCGCCTGCCTTCAGGTTCGCGTACTTGTATGCGATCTCAAAGCCCGAGGTCGCGTTGGTGACGAAGGTGCTGGAGTTGGTTCCGAGATAGGCGTTGCACGCCTCCTCGGCTGCCTCGACCTGCGAGGCCAAAGAGAGCTTTCCGGGAGGGGTAGCGATTTCTCCGAGCTTTTTAACCTGCTCCCAAACGGCGAGGATCGCCTCGTCGTATTCGGGACCTTCCCCTTGCATTAAGAATTTGATGATCTCCATGAGGTCGGCGGTGTTGTAGTTCTCGCCAACAGCCGCCCACGGAACGCGCGTCGCGCCGGTGTTATAGCGAAAATCGGTTGACTTTGCCATGCTTATGTTCCTCCTAAGCTTTGATTATTTACGGCTTTGGAAATCGCCTCGCGCGGCCATTTCCTGATTACTACCATTTTACCATTTGCGCCGCTCCATGTCAAGCACTTTTTGTGCGATTTGGCCGACAAAAATGCGCGGAAGGCCTTGCAAATTCGAAAAAAGTATGCTATAATACGCGCAGAAGGCTTCCGAAGGATCGGAAAGCGGAAGGGCGGGGCGTTATGATACTGACCATCGATATCGGAAATAGCAATATCATGCTCGGCGGCTTTGTGGCGGACGAGCTTCGGTTCGTGTCGCGGATCTCGACCGATCCCGCGAGAACCGAGGACGAATATGCGGTTCGGATTCTCGAATCGCTGTCGTTGTACGGTATCGATAAAGCCGAGATTACGGGCGCGGTCGTCGCGTCGGTCGTTCCGCCGTTGAACGCCGTGATCCGCAAGGCGATCACCTTCATTTTCCAAAAAGAGCCTTTGTTCGTCGGTCCCGGTATCAAGAGCGGGATCGGCATTCAATGCGACATGCCGTCCTCGGTCGGCGCGGATCTGATCGCTGCCTCGGTGGCCGCCCACTATATTTACGGAAGCCCGTCGCTCATTATTGATATCGGAACAGCGACCAAGATGACGGTGGTCAATCACAAGGGGGCGTTTATCGGCACCTCGATCATTCCGGGCGTGACGATGGGACTCAACGCGCTTGCGGAGGGAACGGCACAGCTCCCGAAGATCAGTTTGGAGGTGCCTCCTACGGTTATTGCGAAAAACACGGCCGACTGTATGCGATCGGGTGTTCTGTTCGGCAACGCGAGCATGATCGACGGCATGATCGACCGTATCTGCGAGGAATTCGGCGAGGAATTAACGGTCTATGCCACGGGTGGCATGGCCTCGGTCATTATTCCGCTTTGCAAGCACGACATGACCGTGGATGAGCATCTCGTGCTTAAGGGGCTGAATATTCTGTATCAGAAGAACAAGGCATAAGTGTCTTTGAAAATTTCATACTTCGTGTATTACTGCGCAAGCAGTCAATATAAATTTTTTGGCGTTGTACCGCGATGTGCGGACGACAGCAAGGAGGATTTATGTTACAAGAAAAAACCAATCGCAGGGCCAAGACCGAAAAGCTCGCACTTTTGGCACTGCTCACGGCAATGGTTGCCGTGCTCGCGTATTTCGGCGGATTTATCAAGATCGGTGGACTCGCGTCCATCTCCTTGACGCTGATCCCCGTTGTGCTTGGCTCGGCGCTGTGTGGCCCATGGGCGGGCGCATGGCTCGGCGGTGTGTCGGGTGCCGTGTTCTTTGCCACAGCCGATGCGGCGTTCTGGCTGGGGCTGAGCATTCCGGGAACGATCATTACGGTGATGGTCAAGGGGATTCTGGCCGGCCTTTGTGCGGGGCTCGTTTATCGGTTGCTCGAAAAATACAATCGCTATCTGGCCGTAATCGTCAGCGCGATCGTTTGCCCTGTGGTCAATACGGGCGTCTTTTTGCTCGGCTGCCTCGTGTTCTTTATGGACGCGGTCAACGGCGGAGCCGCTGCCGAGGGTATGTCGGTAGCCGCCTATCTGATCGTTGTTTTCGTCGGCTTGAATTTCGTCTTTGAGCTGCTCACGAACATCATTCTCAGTCCCACGATCCTGAGAATTCTCAACATCAGAAATAAAAAGCATAATCTATAACATAGAAACGTCGAGCAGCTGTTACGTCAGCCGCTCGGCGTTTTTTGCAGGGGCTGTGGCGGGTACGCTGACGGGCTTGCTTCATGCGGCCTTGGGAATTCCCGCAATCCTTGCGGGCATTTTGACACAGCTGATCCTGTATTCGATCAACCTTACGGTTCTTGGCGGTAAGCCTCTTGTACAGATCAGCGCACGCGAATATTCTTTGATGCTGAACATGGGCAACAATCTTCTCGCAATTGCGGTTGCGGCGGGCTTGATTGTGGGCGTGATCGTTCTGCTCTGGCTCTTCTTCTATACCGAGGTGGGGCTGACGCTGAAGTCGACGGGCGATAATCCCGATATGAGTCGCGCGCAGGGCATCAACGTAAAGAGAAACAAGGTGGTCGTCGGCGGCGTGGATTACATCATCTATAACTTCGTGATCCTGCTCGGCCTGAAAACCGATTTCCTCAAAATGCTTTCTGCTATTATCTTTGCCGTCTTTTTGGCGGTGCCGTATCTGAAAAAAGAATATTTTACGAAGCAGAAGCCGTTGCGCATCGATCACAAAAAGCAGCCGGAGTCTGATCACGGAGGTGATGCCAATGCTTAAGATTACTGATTTGCAGAAAACCTTCAATCCGGGAACCGTCAATGCCAAAACAGCCTTGTGCGGCTTGGATCTGACGCTCGAGGACGGCGACTTCGTCACCGTCATCGGCGGAAACGGAGCAGGAAAATCTACGCTCTTGAACGCCATTGCCGGCGTTTGGAAGCCCGATTACGGAACCATCGAGCTCGACGGTGTAGACGTCACGAATATGCCCGAGCACAAAAGAGCAAAATTTCTCGGTCGCGTTTTTCAGGATCCCATGAAGGGAACGTCTCCCGACATGGAGATCGCCGAAAACCTCGCGATTGCCTCCAAGAGAGGGATCAAGAGACGGTTGGCATGGGGCGTGAAAAAGGCCGATAAGGAGCAGTACAAAAAAATACTCGCCACGCTGGAGCTTGGTCTTGAGGATCGTCTGACGACCAAGGTGGGACTGCTTTCGGGTGGCCAGAGACAAGCGGTGACGCTTCTGATGGCGACGCTTAACCGTCCCAAGCTGTTGCTTTTGGACGAGCATACGGCCGCGCTTGACCCCAAGACGGCCTCCAAGGTGCTTCGTCTGACCGATAAGATCGTTACCGAAAACCACTTGACTACGCTGATGATCACTCATAATATGCACGATGCCATCGCGTACGGTAATCGTTTGATTATGATGCACGAGGGTAATATCGTGGTGGACGTTCGTGGCGAGGAAAAGAAAAAGCTGACGATCGAGCAGCTGCTTCAGCTGTTTGAATCCTCGAGCGGAAGTAAATTCGGAAGCGATAAGGCAATCCTTTCGCGATAACGAAACAATGAAGGGCTGACCGTACGGTCAGCCCTTTTTCTTGGTTATTCGTTGATTCCTTGATCGTGAATGGTCAGCGTGGACATCTCAACGGGGAGGAAGAAGCACAGGCCGTGCGCCGCTGTGCCGACGCCCGCCTTTTCCTTCACCTTTTCCATGATCTTGATCGCTACGTCTTTTTCGACGATGCTTAAGACGATCTCCTTCTCGGTGTCAATCGTGATACCAAGGATGGTTTTGGGTTTTGCGACCGAGCCTCTGGCGTTGATGATGGTCGCACCCGTTGAGCCGACCGAGCGCGCGATCTCGACGACCTTGGAGGCAAATCCTGCGTTCACAATAATATATAAAGCCTTTAATTCTTTCATGACCAGTCTCCCTTCTTAAAACGACAGTCCTTCGACCGCAATGCCAAAGGCAATGCCGGTGTTGGGCTTGTCAAAATGATAATCACGGTAAAGGACGTCCATCAGCTCCTTGGCACGCTCGGCTTGGACGAGGCAGGAGATCAGAACCTTTCCTTGTTCTGCCTCAAAGCCAAAGGCTGCGGCAATCGCACGCGGGCTCATCGAGCCGTGGCCGTAGACGGTTTCGATGCTGTGTGCACCGTAATCGCCGAGGAGAGACAAAAATTTGTTCTTTTTCTTTTGCTCGGCGATGATCACCACGTATTGTAAGCTCTTTTTGTCACTCATTGGCGTTTTCCTCACTTTCGTTGGTAGGAGATTCCAGCACAAAGCCCTCGAGATCTTCGAAGGATTCCTCGGCCGTCTCGCGTACGGCACGCTTCATGCGGACGTCGTAAATGATGCCGAGCGCCTGAATGGCGATCAGCGGGGTGACGGAGATAAAGGAGATGATGCCAAACCCGTTCGTCAGAATCGACATGGTTCCGCCACGCGACTCTGCCACCGCGCCTGCAATGCTGAGCGTTAGCGGCGTGAGAAACGCCGAGGTCAGCGCACCGCCCGTCACGCCACCCGAGTCAAAGGCGAGGCCGACGAAGAGCTTAGGGGTGAAAATCATCATTACGAGCGAGATCGCGTAAAGCGGAACGAGAAAATACAGAATGTTGATCTCGGTCAGGATTTTGAGAATGGATAACAGCGACGCGACACCGATGCCGAGCGCCAATGTGATACGAATGGTCATTTTTTTGATATGACCGTTGGTCAGATCCTCAATCTGGACACCGAGTACCGTGACGGCGGGCTCGGAAACGGTAATGGCGGCACCGAGAACGAAGCCGACCGCAAGGAGAAGCCATCGGAACCATTCGGGGCGGCCGTCCGCGAAGAACATCTGTCCGATGTATTGCCCGACGAAGCCGAAGCCGAAATCAATGCCCGAGAGAAAGACGAGCAGGCCGAGATACACAGGAATGACACCGAGCATCAGCGTGACAAAGGTTCGCTTCGGAAGCTTGAGCAAAAGCAATAAGAAGGGAACCGAGATCAGAACGATCGGAAGCACCGCGAGTGCTACGTCGGTGACGTTGGCGAGCAAAATTTCGCCAAGCCCGCGCGTCGAGGCCATGTCGTAGGGCTGCTCGGCAGGGAGCGTGCCGCCGTTGACGGCCTTGACGATGATACCGTAGAGCAGTACTGCGATGATGGGACCGACCGAAGCGATGCCGATGATGCCGAGCGAGTCGTCGTTCGTTTTGCTCTTGGAAAAGGTGGCCGAAATACCGAGTCCGAGTGCCAGAATGAAGGGAACCGAGACGTCACCCGTGGTGGCGCCGCTACCGTCAAAGGCGAGTGCGATAAACTCGTTCGGCGAAAAGATGACGAGCAGGAAAACGAGGGAATACAGAATGCCAAAGACCCACTTGATGTTGATGTTTTTCACAATGCGAACCAGGGCGATTGCCACACCGATGCCGATGCCCGTGCCCGTGATCCAGATGAACAGGGTACTGTTGACCAGTGGCATGATGGTGCTGATCTGCTTGGCAAGCACTGAAAGGGCGGGCTCGGCGACGGTGGCCAGAAGGCCGAACACGAAGCCGAAGCTGATGACGAAGGCCAGCTTGTTGTATTTGGCAAACGAGCCGCCCACCATGCGCCCGATGGGCAGAATGCTCGTCTCAAGACCCACCAGAAACATCGCCTGTCCCAATACCACACAAACGTATCCGACGAGGATCTTGAGGTAATCGGCCAAGGCGTTCAAGGGGGCGACACCAAGACATATCACGATGATAACGGCGAGAGGGAGAGAGGAATAAAAGGTCTCCTTCACCGTTTGCAAAAACTTTGATCTCATGATGCTCCTCTTTTGATTGATATAAGAGTATTATATCACAATCACGCGGGAATGTCAACGCTTTGTAAACAATGGAGCGATGATGTTGACAAGTTCATTCCCGTGAATTATAATAGTTTGTGAGAATGAACTTGTGAGAAGCGGAAGCTTGTCAGGCGCCGAAACGATAAGGCAATGATTGGTATAGGAGTAAAAAATGTTCAGAGAGTTGAAAAGAAAAAACAAAGAAATATCGCATGCCGAATGTATGGAGCTTTTGAAAAATGAAACCCGTGGCGTTCTTTCCGTTATCGGCGATCATGATTATCCGTACGGAATGCCAATGAATCATTTTTATCATGCCGATGACGGATGTATCTACTTTCATTGCGGTAAAGGGGGACATCGCTTGGATTCCTTGAAACGCTCGGATAAAGTATCTTTTTGCGTCTGTGAGCAGGGATATCGCAAGGAAGGAGAATGGGCATATAATGTCCGAAGCGTGATCGTATTCGGGCGTATCGAAATCATCGACGATATAAATCAAATTGTTAGCATTACTACGGAGCTGTGTCATAAGTTTACTTGCGATGAGAATTACATAAGGAAAGAAATAGAAAATTACGGAAAAGCAACGTTATTGCTGAAGCTGTCTCCCGAACACATTTGCGGCAAGCTGGTAAAGGAAGCATAAGCATATAAATAGATTGAGGGCTGACACAAGCGGTCAGCCCTCAAAATTTGCGTCGCGGAAAGCAAAGAAGGACTTGTAAACACCGAAATTTTCAAAAACCTTACATCAAACTTGACACCTGACAAAATTTATGATATAATATCCAAGTGAATTGCTAAATCCAAGAGGTCAGAAATGAAAAGTCAAGTAAAAGAACAGATATTAAAGCTGAAAAAAGAAAAAAACGCCGTGATTCTTGCACACTATTATGCACCCGCCGAGGCTCAGGAAATCGCTGACTACGTGGGCGACTCCTTCTATCTTGCCAAGGTTGCCAAGAAAAGCACGGCGGATATCATTGTGTTCTGCGGTGTTTCCTTTATGGGAGAGAGTGCAAAGCTCCTCAATCCCGGCAAAAAGGTGTTGATGCCCGATCTTACGGCGGACTGCCCGATGGCACATATGGTTGCAAATGGAAAGATCGAAGAAATGCGGGAAACATATGATGATCTCGCGGTCGTTTGTTATATCAATTCCACAGCAGAGCTGAAATGTCAGAGCGACGTATGCGTTACGTCTTCCAATGCTATCAAGATCGTCAGGACATTGCCGAACAAAAACATCTTCTTTATTCCCGACAGAAATCTGGGTAGATACGTGGCTTCACAAATCCCCGAAAAGAATATTATCATCAACGACGGCTGTTGTCCGATCCATGCGGCGATCACAAAGCCCCAGCTTTTAGAACAGAAAGACCAACATCCGAACGCACCGATTTTGATTCACCCCGAATGCGAGCCCGAGCTGCTTGCAATATCCGACTTTATCGGAAGCACGGCGGAGCTGATCGATTACGTAGCAAACAGTCCCCTTGATGAGTTCATCATCTGCACCGAGGACGGCGTGGACTATAAGCTCATTACGGACAACCCCATGAAGAAATTTTTCTATCCCGAACCCCATCCGTGTTGCGCGGATATGAAGCTCAATACACTCGAAAATATCCTTTCTGTTCTGGAAAAAGAGGACAACGAGGTATTTGTGGACGACGTGATGGTAGAAAAAGCGTGGAAGCCGCTTGATCGGATGCTCGAATTAGGAAGGTGAGAAAATGAAAACGGATATTTTAATTGTCGGCAGCGGCGTTGCGGGTTTATATTGTGCCTTGAATTTGCCGAGAGAAAAGAGTATCATAGTAGTAACGAAGAATAAAGCTCGCAGAAGCGACTCTTTCCTCGCGCAGGGCGGCATTTGCGTATTGCGTGACGAGGACGATTACGATTCCTTCTATGAGGATACGCTGAAGGCGGGACACTATGAGAACAATCCCGATTCCGTGCATATTATGATCCATTCCTCGCAAGAGGTCATCTCCGATCTTGTAGCCTTCGGCGTTCGCTTTGAAAAAAACGGTGAGGAGTTTGTTTACACCCGTGAGGGTGCTCATTCCCACGGGCGTATTCTGTTCCACGAAGACGAAACGGGTAAAGAGATCACCTCTCATCTGTTGGAAACGGCAAGAAACAGAGAGAATATTACCATCATCGAAAACTACACGATGGTTGACCTCATTTGCGACGGTAACGAATGCTGCGGCATCATCGGGCACGATGAAAACGGTGCGTATTCCGCGATCCAAGCGGACTATACCGTTCTTGCCACAGGCGGCATCGGCGGAATCTTTGAGCATTCCACAAACTACAAGCACCTGACAGGCGATGCCATCGCTCTTGCGCTCAAATACGGTATCAAGCTCCAACACATTGATTACATTCAGATCCATCCCACCACGCTCTATACCGAAAAGGAAGGAAGCAGAGAATTCCTCATTTCCGAGTCGGTGCGCGGTGAGGGAGCGATCCTACTCAATTCCAAGGGAGAGCGTTTCGTCAACGAGCTTCTGCCTCGCGACGTGGTAGCTAACGCCATCTTCGCGGAAATGAAAAAAGAGGGAAGCAAGCATGTCTGGCTCTCTATGGCTCCGATCCCTACGGAGGAGATCAAAACACACTTCCCGAACATCTATCAGCGTTGCCTTGAAGAAGGTTACGATGCGACCAAGGAGCCGATCCCGGTCGTACCTTCACAGCACTATTTTATGGGCGGTATTGACGTAGACAGATATAGTAAGACCTCAA
>CAYULZ010000063.1:0-9523 GCA_964445865.1 uncultured Lachnospiraceae bacterium
CCCGGTCACGTCGACTTCAACTACGAGGTATCGCGCTCGCTCGAGGCGTGCGACGGTGCGCTGCTCGTCGTCGACGCGACGCAGGGCATTGAGGCGCAGACCCTCGCGAATGCCTATCTTGCGGTCGACGCCGATCTGGAGATCGTGCCTGTTATCAACAAGATCGACCTGCCCTCTGCCGATCCCGACCGCGTGCGCGGCGAGATCGAGGATGTCATTGGCATCCCCGCCGAGGGCTGTCCCGCCGTTTCGGCCAAGACGGGACTCAATATCGAGCAGGTGCTCGCGGCCGTGGTCGAGAGCATTCCCGCGCCGAAGGGCGATCCCGACGCGCCCCTGAAGGCCCTTATTTTCGACTCGTATTACGACAGCTATCTCGGTGTCGTCGTCAATGTCCGTATCTTCGACGGCTCGGTCAAGAGCGGCGACAAGATCCGCCTGATGAGCAACGGGGCACTCTTTGACGTCGTCGACGTAGGCTTCATGACGCCCTTCGGTCTGCAAAAGACCGACTCGCTCTCGGCAGGCGAGGTAGGATATATCACCGCCTCGATCAAGAGCGTCGGCGAGACGCGCGTGGGTGATACAATCACGCACGCCGACCGCCAAACCGCCGAGGCCTGCCCCGGCTTCAAGGCCGTTCAGCCGATGGTCTACGCGGGCATTTATCCCGCCGACGGCGCGCGCTACGGCGACCTGCGCGATGCGCTGGACAAGCTCCAGCTCAACGATGCCGCGCTCGTCTTTGAGCCCGAGACCTCGATCGCGCTTGGCTTCGGCTTCCGTTGCGGCTTCCTGGGCCTTTTGCACATGGAGATCATCGAGGAGCGTCTGGAGCGCGAGTTCAACCTCGATCTGATCACGACCGCGCCCTCGGTTATTTACGAGATCAAGCGCAAGGACGGGGAGCAGGTTCGCATCGACAACCCGACGAACTTTCCGCCCGCCGACGAGATCGACGTGGCCTACGAGCCGATCGTGCGCGCCAACATCATCACGCCGACCGAGTACGTGGGCGGACTGATGGATCTTTGCCAGGATCGCCGCGGCAACTTTCTCGACATGAAGTACATCGACGAGAACCGCGTCGAGCTGCACTACGATCTGCCGCTTAACGAGATCATTTACGATTTCTTCGACGCACTCAAGAGCCGCTCGCGTGGCTATGCCTCGCTCGACTACGAGCTGGGAGACTACGTGCCGTCCAAGCTCGTCAAGCTCGATTTTCTGCTCAACGGCGACCCCGTCGACGCGCTGTCCTTCATCGTGCATGAGGAAAAGGCCTACGGCCGTGCGCGCAAGATCGCTGAAAAGCTCAAGGATAACATTCCGCGCCAGCTTTTCGAGATCCCGATCCAGGCCGCCATCGGCTCGCGCATCATCGCGCGTGAGACCGTCAAGGCGATGCGCAAGGACGTGCTTGCCAAGTGTTATGGCGGTGACATTACCCGTAAGAAGAAGCTGCTGGAAAAGCAGAAGGAAGGCAAGAAGAAGATGCGCCAGCTCGGCTCGGTGCAGGTCTCGCCCGAGGCCTTTATGGCGGTCCTCAAGCTGGATGATGATAAATAATGTGGAGTATATCTTGAGGGGCTTTTTTGCAAAAAAGCCCCTCAAACTCCTCCAAAAACCTTCAAACAAATTTTTATATCGTGCCTTCCGTTCCTTTTCTACGGAAGGTATCGTCCCGTGCATTGGGCCCCAACTTCCGGTCGAAAATATAGTCGTCTCGGTCGCGTAGCGTAGCTCGCTTCCGAGACTTCTTATTTTCTCCCTTGTCACCCTCGCTGCATCGCCCACCGGGCGCGCTCGGGCTCCAAGCCAACGCGCGGGCGTTTTGTTTTTATGTAAAACGACAAGTAACACATATTCCCCACCTTGTAGGGACAGGCGGTCTCGCTGCGGCTCGGTCACGCTCGGGCTCTGACAATGCCCCGCATTGTCATTCACTACCCTCGCGCCGCTTCGCTACCTCGACTGTCCGCAAAAGAAAACATATATCCACCGCCGAACGGCGAGAAAAAACGTCTCGCAAACGGACAGTCCGGGAGGCCTGTCCCTACAGAGGTTAACACAAACCGATTGGCTTGCGGGTCGTCGAAGGCGCCGACCCCTACCGAGGTTAGAAATTACCGTTCGGTTTGCATTTCTACGAATCGCCCGCTATCAAGCAGATTTTCAAATCCGTTCCGCGGGATTCCTACAAAACCCAAAGAAAAAACATCAAGGCTGAATAAAGCGTTCCAATGCGGGAAAAATAAGGACAAGAAACCACGCAAAGGAGTAACAATCATGCCTGAACAAAAGAAGTCCTCCCTTTTGAAAAAATGGAAGGATGGCACGATCAATCGCGCGGCGGTCGTTACCGTCCTCATTTTGATCGTCGCCGTTGCCGTGATCGTATCGGTCACCATCGCCTCGAACCGTTCCAAAGACGTTGATCCGCCTGCGGACACCCAAAAGCCGGCCGACACCCAGCCCGTCGATCCGCCCGCGGATACGCAAGCGCCGACGGAGAACGAGCAGCCCTCCGACCCGCAAACGCCCTCCGCGCCCACGACTGACGTCGAGGACAAGCTCCCCTCCTTCATCCTGCCCGTAAGCGGCGCGCTGTCCAAGAAGCACGATTCCGAGCTTCAGGTCTTTTCTTCGACCATGCAGGACTACCGCGTGCACCTCGGTCTTGATATCGTAACGGCGGAAAACGCCCCTGTTTACGCCTCGGCCGACGGCACCGTTTCGCGCATCTGGAAGGATACGCTGATGGGCTACTGCATTGCCATCGAGCATAGCGGTGACTGCTACACCATCTACAAAAATCTCTCCGAAACGCTTCCTGATGGCATCAAGGAGGGTGCGAGCGTTCGCTCGGGTCAGCTTCTGGCTACGGTAGGCGAGAGCGCGATGGTGGAGGTCGGCGAGGAGCCGCACCTGCACTTCGAGATGACGGTCTCCGACCTGATGGTCGATCCCCTCGAATACTTTGACGAAAAGGCACTCGAGTCCTTGAAGATCGACGCATCCTTTGGCGAATAAAAGCAACGGCATCTGCAACGGCAGATGCCGTTGCTTTTTTCTGTGGAAATTCCTCTTGCCAAAGAGAGAAAAGCGTGTTATAATAAGATGTTACCAAAAGTCTTCTGTTTTCGCCGCGCTATGCGTGGCAGGGGAGTTCTTATGAATCTTTTTTCAAAAAAGAATTCGGTTGCGGTCGCAGAGCCGCCTATGCCGCCGTCTCAAACGGCGGCCTTGAGCGAGACCGACCGCATGCTGTGCCTGACGCTCGACATCGGCGAGCACATGCTGCGGTGCGGCGGTGAGATCCACCGCATCGAGGATACGATGGAGCGCATCTGCCGTGCTTACGGCGCCGCGCACGTCGAGATTTTTACCATCACCTCTCTCGTGATGGCAGCCGTCCGCATGCCTGACGGCTCCTATTCCTCGCAGATCCGCCGTGTCTGGTCGACAAGCAAGGATCTGTACCGTCTCGAGCAGTTCAACGCCATTTCGCGCCGCATCTGCGCCGAAAAGCTGTCGCTCGACGAGGTCGAGAAGCTGATCGTTCGCGCGAAGCACGCGCGCCCGTATTCTTCGGTTTGGGTTACGGTCGGCTCGATCATCGCGGCGGGTGCCTTTGCCGTTTTCTTCGGCGGCTCGTGGCGCGACGGTCTGGCGGCCGCGCTCATCGGCTTTGTGCTGGCTCTTCTTGACCGCATCGAGATCCGCTCGATCAACCAGATGGCCAAGACCGTTCTGCTTTCCTTCGTTCTCGGCCTTCTGTCTTTTGTCACAGTACGGATCGGCATCGGGCAGAATCTCGGCTTCGTCACCATCGGTGCGATCATGCTGCTGATCCCCGGCGTGGATACGGGAAACGCGCTCCGTGACCTTCTGTGCGGCAACCTGCTCTCGGGCACACTCCGCATCGTGCAGGCTCTGCTACTGGCGGTCATGATCGCCTTCGGTTACGCCGCATCTGTTCTGATTACGGGAGGGCTTTTCGCATGAATTGGACATCTTTGCTTGTCGGACTTCTGTCGGCGGCAGTCGGCTCACTCGGCTTTGCGCTGATTTTTCGCGTGCGCCCGCGCTATCTCGCGCCCGCCACGCTCGGCGGTACGCTTGCCTACGCCGTGTATTTTTTGCTTGATCTTTTGGGCTTGCATATTTTTGCCACCAACTTTTTCGCCGCGGCGGTCGGCGCGCTCTTTTCCGAGCTTTGCGCCCGCGCGCTCAAGGCGCCCTCGGTCGTTTTTCTGATCCCCTGCATCATTCCGCTCGTACCCGGAAGCCTGCTTTATTACACGATGAGCCATCTTCTCGCGGGGGCGTACGACGTCTCCTTTACCTATCTGACGGGCACGCTCCTGACTGCGCTCGGCATTGCGGGCGGCATGATCGTCGTTTCGGTGCTCTTTAGCGTGAGCACGCACGTGTATCGTCGCATCAAGGCGAAAAAGAAGGGCTGATGGGATACAAAATTTGTTTTTCGCTTGTGCAATCTTTCGTTTTTTTCGCATGAAGCCGCGCGATCATATCCATACTAATCATAGCGTCTTCCAACGCAATTGCTTTGCGTTCGGCCCGTCCGAACAGAAAGGATGCTATGAAAAATCTGTTTTGTCGCATGGGGCAGGCTCTGCGCGCCGTCGCCTGCTGTGAGCTCGAAAAGAAATACGAGCTTTCTCTTGCTCTTTACCCCGACGCCGCGGCGAGCGAGTCCGAGTGCTCCCATACGTTTTCGGGTACGTCTCGCCATTCACTATGGAAGCTGGCAGGACTTTGGGGCGGCGTTGCCGTATCGCTCGCGCTAATCGGCTCGGCGTGCGCACTGCTCCGATTTGGAAAAAAATAAAAAAGCAGGGCTCGCAGGAGTGCTCGTCATCGAGCGCACCCGCGCGCCCTCCTTACGTAGGAGACCGTATGTTACATATTTACTATCACGACCGTGCGATCGCGGTCTGCGAAAAGCCGCGCGGCGTGCTGTCCGAGGGGGCAGGGAAGGATGCGCTTCCCGCGCTTTTGGCCGAGGCGTTGACCGACGGCAAGAGTGCACCGACGGTGTATCCCGTTCACCGACTCGATCGCGAGACTGAGGGGATCATGGTCTACGCCCTGACTGCAGAGGCGGCGGCTGCGCTTTCGGCGCAGATGGCCGCGCACGCGGTACATAAGGAATACGTGGCCGAGGTGCACGGTACGCCGAGTCCGGCCGAGGGGCGCATGGAGGATCTGCTCTTTTTTGATCGCACGCGCAATCGCTCGTACGTCGTGACGCGCATGCGGCGTGGCGTGAAGGACGCGTCCTTGCGCTATCGCGTGCTGGAGACATCGCACGAGGGAATCTCGCGCGTGGCCATTCGGCTTGAAACGGGGCGCACGCATCAGATCCGTGTGCAGTTTTCCTCGCGCAAGATGCCGCTTGTGGGCGACCGCCGATACGGCGCACCGCAGAGCGATCGGCCGCTCGCACTCCGCGCGGCATATCTCGCCTTTACCCACCCCACAACGGGTGAGCCAATGGCGTTTGGAGAGGCGAAGGTGGAGTGAGCCTGTGTAACGGTTTTTTGCGAGAAACTTTTTGAAAAAAGTTTCTCGCGCTCTTCAAAAACTTCTAACAAATTTATTTTGGGGCGTACGATACGGTATGCTCCTTTTTCTATGCTTCTGTTGCGTCGGCAAACCGGGCCCCAACTCCCAGTTTGTCCCCTTTTGTAGAAATGTGAGCCGAGCGGTTTGTGTTAACCTCTGTAGGGACCGGCCTTCCGGACGGTCCGAAACGAAGCGTTTTTCCTTGCCATTTGCGGTTCTACGAAACGATTTAGACAAGGCTCCCTTGTGTAAAGGGAGCTCCCGCGATAGCGGGTGAGGGATTGTTTTTTCGTATCTTTAGACAATCCCTCCGTCGGCTTCGCCGCCACCTCCCTTTACACAAGCGAGGCTTATGGAGAAAACCGCTCGGCTTGCGGTTCTACATAAAAACAAAACGCCCCACAACCTGCTTGGAGCCCGAGCGCCGCCTGTGGCGGATAAAGCGAGGATGACAAGGGAGAAAATAACGAGCATCGGAAGCGAGCTGTGCCGAGCGACCGAGGCGACTATATTTTCGACTGGGAGGGGCCCAATGCGCGGGACGATACGTTCTGTAGAAAAATATCGAGGCACATGCCCCTAAAATAAATGTCAGGGAAGTTTTTGAGGGTGTGGGAACTTTTTTCAAAAAGTTCCCACAAAAAACAATAAACTTGCAGTAAATTCAATCAAACGCCAACGCAAAATACTGCGGCACGGGAATCGGTTTATCGGTGAGAGCACGGTACATGGCAAACGGTGCATTACCGCCCGCAACGCGGAATTTTCCCTCTTTTGTCCCAAGCGTTCGCAACACGCGCGGTGCGAGGGAGATGTCGCCCAACAGCTCAGTGGCGACGGTGCACTCGCCGTTTTCCGTGACCGCAACGAGCAGATCCTCTCCCGCATACAGCGCAGCCGTGGCCGCAAGCAGCCGCATGGCCGCTTCTCCTTGCTGTACGCCGCCGTGCGGTAAAAGGCGGGCGCGAAGCGTGCCGTATTCCTCTGCGTTTAGGAGGCGCAGGGGTAACGGATCGCCTGCCGCCTCGCAGGCCAAGCTCTGCATCGGCGCACACGGCGTATAGCCCAATCGCGCGTAAAAATCAAAGAGCGATGGCTCACTCGGCACAAGGATTGCCCCCGCATAGCCAAGCCGCGCAAGGTGTGCGTGTGTGTCCTCCAACAGACGGCGACAGAGCCCCTGTCCGCGGTGCGATTTTTTTGTGGCAACGGCATAGAGGTAGGCAAGCTTATGCCCGTCGAGCGACTCGTCCATCCAATACAGTGCGGCGATGGCCTCACCGTTCTCGTCAAGCACGCGGGCGCGGTCGGGTGCGTAGGCCGTTTTTAGAAACGTATCGAAAAAGCCGCCCTCGTCGCCGAAGGCCTCGAGCCAGAGCGCTCTCATCGAGGGGAGCAGGTCGGGGGTAGGGCGATCAATCGTCATAGCAGCTCTCCTTGAGGCATGCCCAGCATTTTTCTATGCGGTGGGCAGGGTAATAGCTCCGCTTCGCGCGGCGCAGGCCCTCGCTGCCCATGTCCTCCTCGCGGTCGAGATAGCGAAGCTCGGGATATTTTTCTCTCAGATAGCGGGCAAAGGCCTGATTGACGGCGGCGTAAGCGCCCGGAATATCGGTGCGTGCCTTCTCAAAATTGACGTCCACGGTGTCCTCGTCAAAGCGGCAACCTATCGTAACGGCAAGAATCTCGTTGCCGCGGCGGAGCACGAGTCCCTCCATGCCGATGTCGTGCAGGTGGCGGAAGGCCTTGTCGATCGCTTCTTCTTCAAGGTGATAGTCGCCTTTCGGGTTGGCGAGCTTCTTTTCCTCGTACCATGCGGCGACCATGCGCTGTGCCGCCTCGAGATTGCTCTCACCGAGCGGCTCGGCAACGGCATCGGGGCAGGCCTCGTAGAAACGGTTGACGTGGGTTCTCTTGTTGTGATATTTTTTGCCCGGTAGGTCGGCCAGATCGTCGATGCGATAGACGTAATCGAAGCTTCCCTCGTCGGAATGAAAACAGAAGCAGTCGGGGTACAGGTGTTCGAGCGTCTCTCGAGCCTCGGCGCAAAGACCCGTGATGCGGCAGGATATGCCGCGTGCCCGTGCGTCGGCAATGATGGCGTCGAGAACGGCGCGCTTGTCGCCGTTGCCGACGGGGTAGGGATAGACGCTGCGGCGGTCAAAGTGCGAAAAAAGCACGATGTGACCATCGAGCTCGGCGAGATTCTGCCGTCCCCACAGATAGAGATTGGCAAAGGAAAATTCACAGCCGCGCTCGGTTCCGTCGGGAAAATAGCGCTCGTAAAGGGCGCGGTCGCGCCACGTGATGGGGCGGAATTCGATTTTTCGTTCGGTTGGATGGGTAATCAGTGCGTCCATAGGCTTCCTCTTTTTTCTTAAGCTACTCAAATTATATCGTAGCGTGGCTCGTTCGTCAATAGGTTATACACTTTTTTCTGTTACTTTCTTCCAATAGCGACAGGCGGTGCCTGTGCCAATATCGACATCGGTTTCGAAAAATGGTTTTGTCCGTTCCCGACCGCAACACTTTTTTATCTGTTTTTCGTTTTTTAGGAACCAAAGAACGCCACAAGGAATGGGAACGGCGGCACCCTTCCCCCTTCTTGACTTCCCCCATCTATTTCGCAAGCGTTCGTGTACTACATCCACCAGCCGATGGAACCCGTGTTCCATCGGCGTTCGGTATGTAGAACAAAAGAACCCCGACGGCTCTTAAAAAGCCGTCGGGAGTATGGGGTGCAGGGGGAACCCCTGCTTTGTTTCTTGCCAAGCGTTCTTGTCAAATGACAAGAATGCGGAAATCAACACGCAAAGATTTTTTTGTATTGTTTTTTATGTTTCTTTCTGTCAATAGCGACAGAAAGGAACCAAAGAACGCCACAAGGAAGGGGAAGGACTCCAAATGCCGATGAATAAATTCCTCGGCATCCTCCGCACCCTTCCCCCTCCTTGACCTCCCCCATCTATTTTGCAAGCGTTGCAACGAGACGATTTGCGGGTACATCATGGAAAATGTCGCATAAAACCAAACACCAACCGAAAAAATATCAAAAAAATCTTGCAACGCTCTACAATTTATGGTATAATAATAAAGATAAGGAAAAAATGTAAAAGCAGCGGGGTATGGCTCCGCGGGAGGTACTGTTTGATCATTGCATTGGAAGACGCAAAATATAAGCTGATCGGCATGCGCGCCGATCTGAAGGAGCTCGGCTCGGCGCTCCGCATTGACGAGCTGCGTAAGGAAGCCGAGGAATTGGACGCACAGACGCTCGATCCCGATTTTTGGTCGAATCAGGAAAATTCGTCCAAGGTGCTTCAGCGCGTGAAGCAGACCAAGGACACTATCGAGGGTTACGAAAATCTTTGCAGCCGTCTCGAGGACGCCATCACCCTAGCCGAAATGGCCAT
This sequence comes from uncultured Lachnospiraceae bacterium, assembly GCA_964445865.1. Classification (GTDB taxonomy): domain Bacteria; phylum Bacillota; class Clostridia; order Oscillospirales; family CAG-272; genus HGM12713. Next base: position 9,006 of record CAYULZ010000063.1, read on the forward strand.
CGAGGAGAACGACGAGTCCTACGTCGAGGAGGTGCAAAGCGAGCTCGACGCCATTACCAAGGCCGAGGAGGAGAAGCGCATTGAGATCCTTCTCTCGGGCGAGTACGACAAGAACAACGCTATCGTTTCCTTCCATCCCGGCGCGGGCGGAACCGAGGCTCAGGACTGGGCGCAGATGCTCTACCGCATGATCACGCGCTGGGCCGAGCGTCATCATTACAAATATAAGCTGCTCGATTGGCTCGACGGCGATGCCGCCGGCATCAAGAGCGCAACGATCATGGTCGAGGGCCTGAACGCCTACGGCTACCTCAAGGCCGAGAACGGCGTGCACCGTCTTGTGCGCGTTTCTCCCTTTGACGCCGCAGGCCGCCGCCAGACGTCCTTTGCCTCGATCGAGGTCATGCCCGAGTTCGATAACATCGACAAGGTCGAGATCCGCGACGAGGACATTGAGGTTACCGCGCATCGCTCGAGCGGCGCGGGCGGACAGCACATCAACAAGACCGACTCGGCGA
>CAYULZ010000064.1:0-9140 GCA_964445865.1 uncultured Lachnospiraceae bacterium
GTTTCGGTCGCCAGAGCGCCGAAATACCGCGTGTCGGTGTAGTAGGTGGCGGAGGTATGGTACGCCTTCGTGTTATCGCTGATGCCCATATTGCTCTGCCACGTAAGCTGGCCGTACTCATTATACAGATAGCCCGTCGCCGATACGCGCGTGGTCGTGCCAACGATCTCGCCGCTCGCCGTATTGATCTCTCCCTCATATCGAGATTGGATCATCGAGCTGACGTTTCCATAGGGATCGTAGGCATATTCCACCAGCTCGCCATCGCTCGAAATACTCTTTATGATTCGACCCAAGGAATTGTAATAGTTCCATACCTGCGCCTGCTCGGTGTGGCAGGTGTAAAGCTTGCCCGAGGGATAGTAATCGTAATACGATGCCCCTTGACTATCCAGCACACAGGAAATGTTATCGAAATAGCCATAGCCCGCATGCCTGCCGTATTTGACGGCAATTTTGATCGACGTCACCGCGCCGTACTCCGTCGAGGTCTCCATGCTTCCGCTGACGAACTGCCAATCGGTGATGTTCTTGTCAAAGGTGAACGAGGTTTCCTGCGTATACGGAAGATCCGCATATGTGACGCGCACCACTAGTGCGAAGGTGCCCGTTTGGCTCTGCGCCGTTCCTTTGGCAAAGCCCGATACGGTGATCGAGAAGGGCTTGACGTTTTCTCCCTCGAAGATCGTTTGCTCTGCCGAGGAATCCACGTGATGACTCGAGTTCATGCGCAAAGCGTCGCCAAAGGCGGCAACGCCCGAATCGGCAATGGTATAGCCGTTTTCATAGGTGCTCTGCCAATAGGTGGTTGGCGAAACCGTTGCGTGACTTTGCTCGAAATGACCCATCTCCAGCACGTCAAATTCGGCCTCTCCAAGGGTCTTGGAAAGCATGACTTCATCAAGGGTAAGATCCGCAGAATATCCGTTGAGCACAAAACGGATGGTGAAGTGCTCTTTGCCTCCCTCGGTTGACGGATCAGCCCGGAAAGATGTCGAACAGTATACGAAATCTCCCTCCTCACGCAAGTGCTCGGCCGGAATTTGCTTTATCACACTATGCGTGGCGTTTTGTGGCGAAATGATATGAACGGCAACGGTTTGCCCGTTTAACGTTCCCTTGACATAAAAGGAGAGCGTATAGTCCCCCGCATCGAGATAAACGTCCTGTGAAATCGATGAATATGCCGTCGTAGAATCGGTACGCAACAAAGCCCCATAGTATCGTCCGCCGCCGGCTCCATTCGAGATTCCTCCCGCGCTCGTTGACGCAAGTCCCACCGTCGACCAATGCTCGATGCCATCAGCACTCACCGTATCGAACCCACCGTTCAGCAGGAAATTCGAGGATTGCGCATCGGTCTGCACCGAGCTCTTGATGCTGTTTTTCGCGTTGGCGTTGTCCTCTTTTTTGACATACTCTCCGTTCGACGCGCCGTATAGAACGGTTCTCGTCAAATCGGTGGTATAGCAGCTTACGGTGCGTCCCTCGACGTCAAAGCCGTAGGTTGTCAGCAGGTCGTCCGCTGTGTTGAAGGCATCGTCGCTGCCGCTCGTGCGAATGACCGTCGATGAGGTGCCGTACGTAAACCCGATCTGCTGACCGATCGTGGTCGTGTCGCTCGTCACGGCGCTTTCCGTGATCTGCTCCACACGGAATTGCGTATCCAGCAAATATTCCACGCGATATTGCGACAGCTGGTTGGTCACAGCGTTGAGCCGTCCCTCGGCGGAGTAGTCGTATTGCGCTACGGCATCGACCACCACGTTTCCGGCATTGGTATTGGCGTTGTAAAAGTCAAGCCAAGCGGCAACGTCCGATCCGCCGTGCGCGTGGATTACCTGACGGAGATATCTGGTTGCGCTCGTCTCCACCGTGCCGTTTGACGTGGAAGAATAACGGAACACCACCCCCTCTGCGGTATTGGGATTCCACACCGCGAACGGCACACCCGTGCTGAGGTAGGAAATGCGCAGCTGTACAATTTCTCCGGCCAAAGCGTCCCTCAAGCGGACAGAGGTTACCCGATATTTATCGTCATGCGTAAAGGTGACTTGGTTATAATTCTTATCCTGCAGGCTTTTTAGCACGTACGCCGCTTCCGCACCGCCGGGAGCGGGCATCGCTTCATACGTGCGCACGTTCAAGTCGCTGTCTTCGATCTCGCAATAAACCGTACCGTCGTCTGTTACGATTTCATACAACGAGAGCTGCAGGCCGTCCTCGTCTCCATACAGATAATATCCCGTCTCCTCGGTCATCTCCGCCAGCAAGGAAAAGTAATGCTCGGTTCCGTCGCTGTCGGCAAGAATGAACCAAGATTCCTCCCCGATGGTTTTCTTGATCAGCGTCTCTTGCATGCTCCATTTGAAGCCGTACGGCGTATGCATATAATCCGCGGAATAGCCTGTCTGTGCCACGCCCGTGCGATACGGGAAACCCGCCATCGCCGAATGATAAACCAGCGTAGGGGTATAGGGCATCAACGCATCGGTCGTAGTCAGCGTTGGGATCAGAAAACTGAGCGTGCCCGTCGCATGGTTTACCGAGCCGCTTCCCGCAAAACCTATGCTCTGCGAGGTGTATGACCAATAATCCTCAAGGCCCTTCATATCTACGTAACTGATGCACAAATATGGTTTCTTTACATCAACATCCGAGCCCACATAATCGTTGGAATAAAATTGTACCGAAGCGGTAAAATCCTCTCCCGGTGTCGGCGCCAGCATTAAGCCGTAGTTCTGTCCCGCATACCATTTTTTCACAATCGGGGTAATCACCCAGCACAGGTGCTCCGTTCCCGATACGTATCCGTTGCTCTCCACGGCATAGGATATTGATTCGGTATCCGTGTAATAGGCGGAGGGTACGCCCTGTGGATTGGTTGCATCCGTCACCTTTGCATACGTAAGCGTCGAATCCCACGACGTTTCTACGTCATAGACTGCTACATTGGCCTGCATAGCGTCACTCGCCGATACGCTTTGCAGATAAAACATGGCATCGATCACATAGGCTGAACGAGGCAAAGACGGTAACGTCGACTGCTTCCAATAAACGCGTTTGTTTGCATCCACGGTCATCGTGCCACTTGTGCTATCGTTATAGGCCGTATTGCTGACAGAGAGCGTCAAATCCACATTTTCCGAGGAGCCCGCTGTCTGGATCGGCGGATCGATGGTTACGGGAAATACGCGCTCCGAGTCGTTGATCCACGTAGCATCTGCGGTCAACGTCAAGGTGTAATCGCCGTTATTTTCTTGTAGCAAAGACATGTCCGCTTGATGGGAAACAACGCCTGCAGCATCCCACATCACAGGTGCTGGGATATTATACACGGGGGCTCCTGTCGACGGCTCCAAAACGAACACGCCTCCGCTCTCGCTCATAGTCGCTACGAGTCCGTTCAGGCTCATCGTAAAGGAATAGGAATACGCTTCCGCCCTTTCCTTGACCAATATATATTCCTTAATATTCGCTCCTTCGAGCACGTATTTCAGATCGATATTTTCCAGAATATCCTCATAGGTCACCGATGCGGAAATGTTCGCAAGCGCCGTCATTTTTTCCAAAGCCGTAGCATCTTCAACAAGCGTACCGTCCGTATTGGCAATTTGCGCTTTTACCTTTTTCTTTGCACCGTTCAAGGAAAGCGTCAGCTTGCGGTTGCCGTCATGAAGAGTAAACAGCTTTTCGCTTCCCGTCGTTTTCTTGGAGAACTTGATTCTCGCATCGCTCGTGGCAACCTCGTCATCCGTCGCGGAAAGCGTATTATCGATTTCTTGCCAAATACCGTTTTCATCCAGTCGATGTATAGGGGTATCGTACTGTGCCAAATAATAGCTTCCGTTTTCCAAACGGAACGTTTTGGTATCTGACGTTCGAAGCTCGATCAGCTCAACGATACCGTTGGGTTGTACTTCAGCCGATGAAACTTCTTCGGGTTGCAACGCGGCGGCGATTACCGCAAGCGGCAAAGAAGTGATCAAAATGGCTATCGCAAGAACAATAGCAATTGTTTTCCATAATCGTTTTCTCATATTTCCTCCTTACTTTTTGTAGAGCATTATACGGCTAAGGGAATCTCCTTGTCCTCCTTTGCGCGTGCGTTTCGGGAAGGGGCCGTGTCCCTTCCCGGCGTCTGCGCTTTCTGCTTTTTTCAATTTTATTCTACCAAAATTTCCGTTCATTGTCAATATTTTCTCTTGGCGTTCTTTCGACATACTTCGCAACGTTTTCTCGGCAAAAAAAGGGGGCGGCCGTAGCCGCCCCCTTTGGTGGGTTGTCATTTTTGGAACAGGGATCCGTCATCTGTGTTCCTTATTCATCTTGATTCATCATGGTCTCGCATAATCGGATGTTCAATTTGACTTGCCACTTCCAATTTTTGTTCAAGTCGGGGATAAAAGAATGCAACATAAAGTCCAACTGCACACAGCATCATCGAAAAATATCCGCGAATGGTTTCCATCACAATATTTTTATCCGAAAACAAAAATTCTTCTATTGAATATACACTATAACTGGTCTTAAGGATCGACACAAGAATGCCAACACCCATAAGGATAGCCGCGCCAACAAGCATTATTCTCGATACCTTCTTGTGCCTATCATCATTATATTCCGAAAGCATCAATGTCCAGCCGATCAATTTCAACGCCATTACCTGTAAGATAATATACATAACAGGTTGAACAATATAGGAAAACAACGCGTCTACCAGAACATTACTATCCACCGTCGGGTTCTTCAAAAGATTTAGCGCATACTGTGCTCCCTCAAAAAAAGTCTGCAGGTTCGCACGGCAGATAAATACCGTAAACATAGCAATGGCGAAACAATAAAGCGTATGGCATACGAATCGATAAATAACAATATGCATTTTTTCATTTTCCCAAAGCCAAATCAAAAAACGCGACATCAAATAAAGCAAAACACCTATCACTAACGACAGTATAGTCAAAGCAGAAAGCGGATCAGGATCTGCCAAGAAAGAAAGTACCACAAAGCCAATCACACGGTAAAAGGTGCTTCCAAAGCGATCCAGCAACTCTACTAATATGTCCGTAGTTTCTTGATCGTGAGAGCCCTTCAAAGCGCGTTTTAAAAGCGATAACGACTGCACAAGATTACGAACAAGAATAACGGCAAACACAATATATAAGACCCCCAACCATGTACCTACAAGGCCACGAGATAAAAAAGCGGATTGAAAAATGGAGGGCAAGAGACTTAAGGAGCGAAGTACTGTAACCTTGTTCCCACAAAAAGCAGTCATACCAAAGAGATAATGAAGCACAAACCATATTTGGCCGCCCATAAAAACGCCAACAAGGCATCTTTGAATCCACTGAAAATGCTTATCATCCGAAACCGACAGTTCCTTCAATCTTTGAATGTTTATCATCTTATTCATCCTTACTTCACCCCTTTATATACACTTTCATATCGTTCATATCGTAAATTTCGACATCATAGTCAAACGCTACGATCGTATTGTTGATGTTTTCAAAAGAATATATAAGCATCAAAAATTCGCTGCTTCCTTCAGATGCATTCGAGTAGGAGCAGGTAATCATCGGGGCCTTTCCATTCTTAAGATCAACTACAACGTTGATTCCATCGCCAACAAGGCGAACCTTGTCGTCCGTTTGTATGCGTTCCACCTCTGCCTCGGCTAACTCTTTGGAATCAGCCAAACAATATTTCTCAAGACACTCACACATGGTTTCTAAATACCCACGAATAAAGGAATCAATATCATGAAAATCGTATAATGCGTTGCTTGCATCAATCCATTTTCCAAAAAATCCGTTAGATATCTGCATAAAACTGTCAAAGCGATTATATTTTACCAAGACCTGTTTTTCATCTTGATAAACTTCAGCATCAAAGACATAATTGTTCCCTTCCGAAGAAATTACCGTCGCTTGGAGTATATAATAAGATTTGGTTTCCGTCATATACGAGGTAAGAAGCGTCGTTGCCGAATATGTATATTTACCATCTTCTCCATATTCATACATCTTCTTGTAGAACGCTTTTTCAGACCATGTTCCACTTGTATATTCCTTTTGGGATTTTTCAGCCTTCACATCCTCTTTTGCAAGCACTTGAACGACATTACTTATGTCATTTGAGGCAGATAAGGAGTACACCAGCCGCACGTTTTCCATTAAAACCTCTTCTTCGTTTTTGGGGGACAAAAACCTCAAGAATCCAATGACATCCTCCACGCTTTCCAAGGACTCTGAAACACCTTTCCCCTTCCCAACTTTTACATCCTTTGAAACACTATCGGTCGCAGGGGCGAAAATCAATGCCGCCACCAATAGCACTACCGTTACGCACATAGAAACATACTTCATTTTACCATCCTTCTTTCTTTTGATATTTTGTTTCCAACAAAAAAAGTGCGCAGCCGAAGCTACGCACGAAAAATGCACAGCTCCAATTGCTGCCACACAAGTGTTTCGTATAAAGACGGTAAAAGTCTTGGGTACGCGAAACAAGAGCATGCATTTTTACCGAAAGTAAAAATAGCATACCCAATCACTTCTACCGTTAAACCCAATATTCACTTGTGTGGCAAATTATTGTATCATATTTTTTCTTCTTTGTAAAGCCTTTTTTTAAAAATTAGTAAAAACGCCAAAAAAGGGGGCGGCCGTAGCCGCCCCTTATGGTTTTTTATTTCTTTTTGTTACCGTTTTTCGGTGCGTTTTTACCGTTCTTTGCGTCTTTTTTCTTATTGTTACGCAACAGCAGAAAGGCACCGACCGCAATACCGATCACGACCACGGCGAGAATCACCACCGACACGATCAGCTCAGTCTTGGACTGCTCCTCCTCGGGCTCGGCCGCTGCCGTCGTTTCGGCAGGCGTCGTCTCAGCAGGCTCGGTTTCGGCGTTCTTCTTATACGTAACCGTTTCGTTTACGCCTGCGCCCTTCAACGTTCCCTGCACCTGTGCCTTATCGGGGGTATAGCCCTCGATGGAAGGCGTGATATAGAGATAATTTTCGCCGTTCAGCTTTTCCTCGCGAATGGTATCGGCGGCAGGCGAGCCGTCCTCGTAGACATAGGCGATCACGATGTCGTAAACACCTTCGACCGTATCGCGGCGCTCAGCCTCGGCAAAGCTTTTACCTGCCAGCGTAAAGGCCGTCTCGTGCACGTTCTCGGCGGCAATACCCGTATGCAGGATCAGGTTGGTCAGCGACTTGCACTGATAAAAGGTCTCGGCACGGAGCTCGGTAATATTGGCCACGACCGTAGCATCGGTCAGCGACGAGCAGAGCGCAAAGGCTCGTGCGCCAAGGCTCGTGACGTTCGGAGAAATCACGATCGATTTGAGGGCGGTGCAGGTCTCAAAGGCACTGTCACCGACGGTCGTAACCGAGTCGGGAATCGAAACACTCTCGAGCGCGGAGCAGAAGCCAAAGGCATATTTGCCGATCGAGGTCAAGCTACTCGGAAGCGAGACCGTTTTGGCGTAGGGCATGTAATAGAAGGCGTAATCGCCAACCGTGGTGACGCCCTCGCTGACGACGATCGCTTCGACGCCCTCGCGGACCTCGGCCCACGCAACCTCCGATGCGCTTGCGGGATTGGGCATTTCGCCGTTGCCGCGTACCGTCAGGGTTTTGGTGTCCTTTTCATAGCTCCAGGTCAGAACGCCTGCCGCGCCCGAGGCGCTATCGACGCTCGGCGTGGACGAGCCGCATGCGGTGAAGCAAAGCACCGATGCGAGGATCAAAAGAATAACCAAGGCTGTCTTGATGATTCGGTTCGTTTTTTTCATGGTTTTCCTCACAATTTTTATATTCCTGCCAAAAGGCTTAAAATTTGAATTTCGTACCCTGCGGGGTATCAATCAGCGTTACGCCGCGATCGGCGAGCGTCTTTCGGATCTCGTCGGCCTTCGCGTAATCCTTGGCCTTCTTGGCCTCGGCACGCTGACGGATCATGTCCTCGATCTCCTTGACAAAGGGATCGTTATGGTCGATGCCATCGTCCTCTTCTTCCTTCTTCGCTTCGTCCAGCTCCTTCTTGGCCGCCGCGATCAGACCGATGTCCAGCACGCGGTCGAAGTCGGCGATCAGCGCGAGCTTGGTGGCGGCCGTCGTCTTGGCTTTGAGCACGTCGTAGAGCGCCGTCACGGCGAGCGAGGTGTTGAGATCGTTGTCAAGCGCTGCCATAAAGCGTGCCTTGAGCGAAGCAAAGGCTTCCTCGTCCACGCTTCCCTGCTCCTCCTTCATGATCGCCGCGATGCGTGCAACGAGCTTACGGTAGGAGGTAGTAGCGTTATCGAGATTCTCATATGAAAAAACAAGCGACTTGCGGTAGTGCGACTGCAGGCAGAAGATACGATACACCAGCGAATAATAGCCCTTCGATTCGAGAAGCGAGACGGTCAAAAATTCGCCGCTGCTCTTGCTCATTTTTCCACTATTCGTGTTCAAGTGGTGGACGTGGAACCAATAATTGCACCACTTATGCCCCAAATAGGCCTCACTTTGTGCAATTTCATTGGTGTGGTGGGGGAAGGCGTTATCAATACCGCCGCAGTGAATATCGAGATATTCGCCGAGATGCTTCATGCTGATGCAGGAGCACTCGATATGCCAGCCGGGGTATCCGACACCCCACGGGCTATCCCATTTGAGCTCCTGGTTGTCAAATTTCGACTTGGTAAACCAAAGGACGAAATCGGCCTTGTTTCTCTTATTGGAGTCCTCCTCGACACTGTCGCGCACGCCGACCTCAAGATCCTCCTCGCGGAAGTCGTTGAACACGTAATACTGCTTCAGCTTCGAGGTATCGAAGTAGATGTTGCCACCCGCTGCATAGGCAAAGCCGTTCTCGAGCAGCCCCTCAATGACCTTGATAAACTCGTCGATACAGCCTGTGGCGGGAGCGACGACATCGGGTCTCTTGATGTGGAGCTTTTCGCAATCGGCGAAGAAAGCATCGGTATAATACTGCGCGATCTCCATAACCGTTTTTTTCTCGCGGCGCGCGCCCTTGAGCATTTTATCCTCGCCACTGTCGGCGTCACTCGTCAGGTGGCCAACGTCGGTGATGTTCATGACGCGCTTGACGTCGTAACCAACGTAGCGCAGATACTTCTCGAGGACG
>CAYULZ010000065.1:0-9040 GCA_964445865.1 uncultured Lachnospiraceae bacterium
TGACCTCGCGGTCGGAATATCGGCTGTTGCTCCGTCAGGACAATGCCGACGCGCGTCTTTCGAGAAGGGGCTATGAGGCCGGGCTGCTTTCGCCCGCGCGTTACGAGGCCTTTTGCAAGAAGCAAGCGCAGGTCGAGGCCGAGATCGAGCGCCTGGAGCACACGCATTACTCCCCCGCCCTGCTCTGCCCCTTTCTTGAAAAATACGGTCTTTCTGCCGTTCACAGCGGCACGTCGCTCGCGGAGCTGCTCCGCAGGCCGCAAATTACCTATGAAATGCTGGCCGAGGTTGACGAAAGACGCCCTGCTTTGCCGCGCCGTGTGGTAGAAACCGTTGAGGTGACGGTCAAATATGCGGGGTATATTAAGCGACAGATTGCCGAGGTACAGCGTCACGAAAAGCTTGAGGCGCGCGCAATCCCCGCAACGCTGGACTATTCGGACATCAAGGGTCTGCGTCTGGAGGCGATCCAGAAGCTGAATCAGGTGCGTCCGCTTACCGTGGGACAGGCCTCGCGCATCAGCGGCGTGAGCCCGGCGGATATTTCGGTACTGCTGATCTATCTTGGTATGAAATAACGTTTCACGTGAAACATAGAGGTAACGTATGACTTTTAACGAATTTCAGGACGCGTGCGCCGAGGCCTTTGCAAGAAACGGCCTGACGCCGCCTACCGAAGAACAAGCGAATGCGCTTTTTCGTTTGACCGAAATTATGCTGGAAACCAACAAAAGCATGAATTTAACGGCGATCAAGGACGAAAAAGCGGTAATTTTGAAGCATTACGTCGATTCCCTGCTTGTTGCGCCGCATATCCCCGAGGGGGCGACGGTGCTGGACGTGGGATGCGGCGCGGGCTTCCCGACCTTTCCTCTGGCGATTTTTCGCCCCGATCTCGCCATTACGGCACTCGACTCGACGGCCAAACGCATTGCATACGTGCAAAGCACGGCACACGCATTGGGGCTTGGTAACGTAACGGCGATCGCCGCGCGCGCCGAGGAGCTGGCGCACAGTCCTGCCCACCGCGCACATTATGACGTGGTGACCGCTCGCGCGGTCGCAGCTCTCCCTGTCCTTGCTGAGCTTTGTCTGCCGTTTGTAAAAAAAGGCGGTCTTTTTCTCGCCATGAAGGCTAAGCAGGCCGACGAGGAGCTTCGCGATGCGGCTAACGCCATTCGTTGTTGCGGCGGCAAGCTGACAACGAGCACTCTGCTCGCTTTGCGAGGCGGCGGCGAATCGGAGCCCCGTGTGCTCGCGTGCATTTCTAAAATTTCCGCTACTCCCGAAAATTACCCGAGACATTTCTCCAAAATATCAAAAAAGCCGCTATAAAAGCGGCTTTTTTGCATAGACTTGCGACGAAATCTGACAATTCCCGCAAAGACCGAATCTCTCCCGACCAAAGACGACCGAAAGCGACAGACGGCTTTCGGCCTCTTTTTTCTTTCTCTTGTGCTACAATGGATACGCGGATCGCCGATCGCGCGCGATATGTTTCACGTGAAACGTGCGTCGGATGAATCACAAACCGAGCGGAATGCAACAAACAAAACGTAGAAAAGAAAGGATTTGTACTTATGACTGACCTAAAATGCTTCAAACGAGCCAAAACCGAGGCCGAACGGGCCTTCCCGTCCGAAATCTTTCAGCTTCGCACGGACAGCATTCGCCCCAACCGATCCCAGCCACGCGCCGATTTTGACAATAATGCCATCATTCGTCTGGCCGATTCGATTCGCCGCTATGGCATTCTTCAACCCCTGACCGTCCGTCATTCCGAGGACGATGACATGTACGACTACGAGTTGATTGCGGGTGAGCGGCGACTCCGCGCGGCTCGCATGCTTGGGTATTTTACCGTTCCGTGTATTATTGTACGCGCTGACGAGCAAATGTCGGCCGAAATGGCTATCATCGAGAATCTTTTGCGTGAGGATCTGAATATGTTTGAGCAAGCCTACGGCTTCCGAAAGCTCATTGAAAATCACGCACTGACGCAGGAGGAGGTGGCGCGGCGTATGTCGCTCAGCCAATCGGCGGTCGCTAACAAGCTCCGCCTATTGAAATTGAGCTACGAGGAACAAACGGCGATCCTCGAAACGGGGCTTTCCGAACGCCACGCGAGGGCGCTTTTGCGTATTTCTGACGAGAATGTTCGCATGGAGTCGATTCGAAGGATTGCTGCCGAGCGTTGGAATGTCCAGCAGACGGAGGCCTACGTTGAGGCACTTCTGGATGGCTGCAAGACCATGCAAAAGGTGGCGCGGACGGGGCAAAAATCACCGCGCGACGCCTCCTGGGAGGCTGATAACCTTGTAAAGAGCCTGCGGCGCGACCTCGACCGCATGAAAAAGGAAGGAAAGACGGTGACCGTCGATGTCCTTCAAAATCTCCGAAGCGTGGATATCTCGATTAGAATTGCCAAATAATGGAAGCAATAGAGGGCATGGGCTTTTTCTGCGGGAACTTTTTGAAAAAAGTTCCCGCACCCTCAAAAACTTTCCTGACTTTATTTAGGGGCATGCGTTTTGATGTTTTTTTCTACGGATAGCATCGTCGGGCAAACCGGGTCTCCGCTTCCGGTTGTCCCATTCGTAGAAATACGAACCGAAACGGTTAGAAAAACAACCCACCAGCCAAAGAAACTCGTGTTTCTTTGGCGTGGAATACCCGAAACCGAGCAACCCCGACGGCCATAAAAAGAACGGCGGGCGCGCAGCGGGTGCAGGGCAGAGCCCTGCTTCGCTTCTTGCCGAGCCTTCTTGCCGAATAGCAAGAATGCGGTATTCGACAAGCAAAGAATCTTTTTTTACGGACGGTCGAGGTAGCAAAGCAGCGCAAAGGTAGTGAATGACAATACGGGGCATTGTCAGAGCCGAGTGTGACCGAGTCGCAGCGAGATCGCCTATCCCTTAAGGTAGCGTGTAAGCATTTCGTAACTGTGGTATCCCAAAACGGGAATCAAAGGGCATGCTCCCATGTTTCACGTGAAACATGGGGCTTTTCGTTTTTTAAAAAAACAGAGAAATTTGAAAGAAAATTGCGTGCATGCTCTTGCAAAGAGAAAAAAGGTATGGTATAATATATATCGATATCATATATATCGATAGGATTGCTATCGATTTCACGATACAAACCTTGCCACAAACGTGACGAAAGGATACACAAATATGGGAAAAATCATATCGTTTGCCAACCAGAAGGGCGGTGTGGGCAAGACCACCTCTTGCGTGAACATTGCGGCATCGCTCGGACTCTTGGGCTATAAGGTTTTGATTTTGGACCTCGACCCGCAGGGCAACACCACCAGCGGCGTCGGCGTTTCCAAAAAAGGCTTGAAGGCCACGACGCGTGAGTTGCTCAACGGCGAAATGACCGCCGAGGAGATCATTCGCGAGACACCCTTTGAAAATTTGTGGGTCATTCCCACGAATACTACGCTTGCGGGCGCGGAATTTGACCTTCTTGACTTCGACGAGAGCGAATACCGCATGAAGCAGGCGCTCGCGTCGGTAAAGGATCAATTTGACTACATTTTGATCGACTGCCCGCCGTCGCTCGGACAGCTGACGGGTAACGCGTTTACGGCCAGTGATGGCATTATTGTGCCGATGCAGTGCGAATTTTACGCGCTCGAGGGCTTGTCCCAGCTGATGATTACCATCAATCGCATCAAAAAGAATTACAACCCCGATCTTTCGGTTGCGGGAATCCTTGTAACAATGTATAACGGCCGTCTGCTTTTGTCCATGCAGGTCATCGCCGAGCTGCAGAAGCACTACGAGGACAAGCTGTTTACGACCAAGATCTCCCGAAACGTCAAGCTGACCGAGGCGCCCGGCTTCGGAAAGCCTGCGTTTTATCACGACCGCAATTCCAAGGGCGCGAAGGAGTATCTGGAGGTCGCCAAGGAATTGGTTACCAGAATCTGATCAGAGGAGAGAGCGGATATGCCAAAGAAGCCGTCCGGTCTTGGGAGAGGTCTTGGAGATCTTCTCGAGGACAACACGCCGAGCTTGCGTACGCAGCAGCCGAACGTCGTGATCCGCACGGAGAAGAGCGGGGAAGTGTCGACACCGAAGCCCCTGCCCAACAGTTTATATGAGATCAAAACCAAGCCGTTATTTGAGACCAAGCCGCGCAACAAGAGCTTGAAATAAGCGAACATAGCCAAAATTCAGAAAAATACGAAAAACACGAAAAAAGGCCGCGAAGGACTGTCCGACGCGCCGAAAGGTAGGAAAAAAGAATGGCAAAATCCCCGAGAGGCCTCGGCAGAGGCTTTTACGATATTTTTGACGACAATATGCCCGAGTCCAAGAAGGGGTCGGGAGAGCTTTTGCGGATCGCCGACATTGAGCCCCGTCGCGATCAGCCGCGAAAGAACTTTGACCGCGAGGCACTCGAGGCGTTGGCCGATTCGATCGCCGCATACGGCGTGCTTCAGCCGATCATCGTGCGCCAGAGCGCGACCGCCGAGGATTCTTATGAAATCATCGCGGGCGAGCGCCGTTGGCGCGCCGCCAAGATGGCGGGTCTTTCCGAGATTCCTGCCGTCATTCTCGACGGCGACGAGCTGAAGGCCGCGCAGGTCGCGTTGATTGAGAACATTCAGCGTGAGGATCTGAACCCTGTTGAGGAAGCGATGGGCTACGGTGCGTTGATCGAGCGCTTTGGCCTGACGCAGGAGCAGGTGGCCAAGCAGGTCGGCAAGAACCGCACGACTGTCACCAATGCCCTCCGCCTTTTGAAGCTTCCCGACGAGATCCTTGAGATGCTCGTGGCGGGAGACATCACCGAGGGTCATGCCCGTGCGCTTCTGGGACTTGACAGCGAGGAGGATATGATCGCCCTCGCCAACCGCACGGTCGAGCAGAAGCTGACGGTTCGTGCCGTGGAGGCCGCCGTTCAGCGCATGACTGCCGACACGCCCGACGAGCCCAAGCCCGAAAAGACCTCACAGGTCAAGCTTCACATGAAGGAGCTTGAGCGCCGCGCCATGTCGACGCTCGGCCGCCGCGTTCGCATCTCGCGCTCGACCCGCAAGAAGGTCGTAGAGCTGACCTACGACGACGATGCCGATCTCGAGGCACTGCTGCTTTCTCTCTGCGGCGAGACCATTTTTCAGGAAACCGTCGAGTAAAATTGCCAAAAAATGGAAATCATAAATCATAGAACCCACCAAAACGAAAAGAAACAGAGGTAATAAGACAATGTTGGATATCAGATATATCAAGGAAAATCCCGATGAAGTGCTCGCGAGACTCGCAAAGAAGGGCAAGGACGCGAAGGAAGAAATCGCGCAGATTCTGTCGCTCGATGCCGAAAGAAGAAACCTGATTGCCGAGACCGAGTCGATCAAGGCCGAGCAGAACAAGATGAACAAGCAGATCCCCGTGTGGAAGAAGGAAGGGAAGGACGTCGCGCCGATCTTTGCCGAGATGAAGGCGATGGGCGCCAAGACGAAGGAGATCGACGAGAGACTCAAGACGGTCGACACGCAGCTGACCTCGGTCATGCTGGGTCTGCCGAACCTGCCCGACGACGATCTGCTACCCGGTGGCAAGGAGAACAACGAGCCGCTTCGCTACTTTGGCGATCCCAAGACCTTTGATTTTGAGCCGAAGAACCACGTCGACCTCTGTACCGACCTCGGCCTGATTGACTACAAGAGAGGCGCGAAGCTTTCGGGCGCGGGCTTCTGGATCTACCGCGGCATGGGCGCGAGACTTGAGTGGGCGCTCCTCAACTATTTCGTCGACACGCACATCGGTAACGGCTACGAGCTCGTTCTCGTGCCCCACATGCTGGGCTACGAGTGCGGCCTGACGGCAGGACAGTTCCCGAAGTTCGCTGAGGACGTATATTGGCTCGAGACCGCCGAGGACGAGCGTCGCCGCTTCATGCTCCCGACGGCCGAGACGGCACTTGTATCGCTCCACAGAGACGAGATCCTGACCGAGGCCGATCTGCCTTGCAAGTATATCAGCTACACGCCCTGCTTCCGCCGTGAGGCAGGCAGCTACCGCGCCGACGAGCGCGGCATGGTGCGCGGCCACCAGTTCAACAAGGTCGAGATGGTACAGTACACGCTGCCCGAGCAGAGCGACGAGGCGTTTGCCGAGCTCGTTGCTAACGCCGAGAACCTCGTCAAGGGTCTTGGCTTCCATTTCCGTACCGTCAAGCTTGCCGCCGAGGACTGCTCGGCATCGATGGCACGCACCTACGACATCGAGATCAACATTCCGTCGATGAACGGCTACAAGGAGGTCTCCTCGGTGTCCAACGCGCGCGATTATCAGGCGCGCCGCGGCATGATGCGCGTACGCCGCGAGAACGGCAAGACCGAGTTCGTGCACACGCTCAACGGCTCCGGCCTCGCTACCAGCCGTATTCTTCCCGCCCTTGTTGAGCAGAACCAGCAGGCCGACGGCTCGGTCGTCGTCCCCGAGGTGCTTCGCAAGTACATCGGTGTGGATGTGATTAAGAAATAAGTGACTTTGGAATGATATTTTTATGAGGGGCTTTTTGAAAAAAGCCCCTCAAACTCCCCAAAAACTTTTGAAATGGAATAATGGAGTGCGGCATTCGATTGGTGCGATGCTCTATTTAGGAGTGTCATCCTGAGCGGAGCGCGCAGTCGAACTTTTGCGAGGCGAGCCATGTGGCGAGTGAGCAAAAGCGCGACTCCGCTTCGCTTCGCTCAGGATGACACGGAAAACAAAAAGGAGCGTACGACGTCGCATGCCCCTAAAATAAATGTCAGGAAAGTTTTTGAGGGTGTGGGAACTTTTTGTGGGAAAGTTCCCACAAACAATCCCAACACAAACATACTACCCCAAAGGAGGAATTCCTATGAATATGATTCCCTACGCGCTCAGCGTGGCCGAGGAAGAGCCCTTCCTCGTGCAGCTGTGGAATGATTTTATTGACGTTTACGTAACGAACAACGTTTATTATCCGTACCTTGGGCTTGAGGGAACGGACATTTTCGAGATCAAGCTGCTGATTCTCGGCCTGTTTCTCGGTCTTGCCCTTGCATCCTTCGGCGCGGTATACGACAAGCGCGTGCTGGGCAACATGGTACGCACGGTGCTCGACCGCGGCTGTCTTTCGCCCGAAAATGCCCAGACGCTCGAACGGCTCGGTTACGCGCGCAATTCGATCGTGCGGCACTCGGTCAAAAAGAGCGTCTCGCTCCGTCGCGTTCTGCGATGTGTCGAGGAGGAGCAATTCCTCGCGGATCAGGAAAGAAGGCGCGCCGAGCATGAGGAAATGCGTAAGACGGACAAGAGCATCGGCCGTTTCCGAGAAGCGGCGTACGTGTTTGACCTCGAAAACGATCACTTTTACATACCCGAGGAGCTGAAATACACGGCGGACATCAAATTTGAAAAGAAGGGAAGCACGTGGCTCGGCGCGACCGTCTTTACGCTGATCATGCTCGTGCTTTATATCATTCTTCTCATCTATTTGCCCGAAATTCTCGATATTCTCAACGACTTCGCGGCCAATTTTGCGTCGACGGGGCCGAAAAACATCGTATAAGGAGTCCTTATGACCAGTCAAAGAATTGCCGAGGCGCTTCGACCGAAGTGCTTCGATGACATCGTCGGTCAGCAGCATCTGTTCGGCGAGCGCGGCGTCATTCGCCGCATGATGGCCTCGGGGCGCATCACGAATATGATCTTCTACGGCCCGCCCGGTACGGGCAAGACGACGGCCGCCGAGATCATTGCGCGCGAGTCGGATATGGTGTTCCACCGCCTCAACGCGACGACGGCGTCGCTGTCCGACGTCAAGGACGTGCTTGCCTCGACCAACAGCGTCTTTTGTACGGGTGGCGTGCTCCTGTATATCGACGAGATCCAGTATTTCAATAAGAAGCAACAGCAGGCACTGCTCGAGTATATCGAGGACGGTCGCGTGACGCTGATCGCGTCGACGACCGAAAATCCGCATTTTTATATTTATAACGCCATTTTGTCGCGCTCGTCGCTCTTTGAGTTCAAGCCCGTGCCCGCCGCCGATTGCGCGATTGCACTTGCGCGTGCGGTCGCCTATCTGAACGAGCAGGAGAAGACCGAGAAAACGGCCGCCGCCGAGGTGCTCGATTATATCGCGCGTGTGACCTCGGGCGACGTGCGGCACGCGCTCGTGCTGCTTGAAAACGCCTATTTTTCGGCCGAAAACGAAATTACACGCGAGACCGTCGACGAGTTTCACGTGCGCGTCGGCAATTTTGACGAGGATACGCATTATGATCTGTTGTCCTGCCTGCAAAAGTCGATCCGCGGCTCGGATCCCGATGCGGCGGCGTTTTACGTCGCCAAGCTGCTCGCCCTCGGGGAGCTGATCTCGGTCTGCCGCCGCTTGCAGGTCATTGCGAGTGAGGACGTGGGGCTTGCTTACCCCATGGCCGCCGTGGTTACGCGCGCCTGCTGCGAGTCGGCCAAGGAGCTTGGCATGCCCGAGGCACGTATTCCGCTCGCCAACGCGGCGATCCTGCTTGCCACCTCGCCCAAGTCGAATTCGGCATATATGGCGATCAATGCCGCCGCCGCAGACATTGAGAACGGCGCAGGCAGAAATATTCCCGCGCATCTGCAAAGCCCGCTCTTTAAGGGCTACCGCTATCCGCACGATTATCCGAACCATTACGTGCGCCAGCAATACCTGCCCGACGACCTCAAGGATAAACACTACTACGAGTGGGGCGACAATAAGATGGAGCAGGCCGCAAGAAGCTTTGCCGAGAAGCTTAAAGGCGGGAAGTGAGTGTTGTGATTTTTTTGAGGGGCTTTTTTCAAAAAAGCCCCTCAAATTCTTTTTTCATGGGGACTTTTTGAAAAAAGTCCCCATACCCCCAAAAACTTTTAAACATGTTTTTTATATCATGTGTACCGTTTCTTTTCTACGGAACGACCGTCCCCGCAACCGGGCCCCATGTCCCAGTTGCGGGGCGTTTGGTTTTTGTGTGTTATCCTGAGCGAAGCGAAGTTTCGGAGAGAGGAGCGCAAGCGAGTCGAGACGAAAC
>CAYULZ010000066.1:0-8987 GCA_964445865.1 uncultured Lachnospiraceae bacterium
CCATCGACAAGGGGCGTCTTGGCGAGGAATGCGCCCGTTTGCGCGACATTTTCCGCGACGTAACAGCGCACAGTCTCGTTCTTCTTGACGAGTCGCTTTCCTCAACGGGCTCGTACGAGGCCTCTTACATCGCCGCTGAAGTGCTGGCCGGTTTCTCCCGCGTGGGCTGCCGCTGTCTATTCTCGACGCACCTGCACGAGCTTGCGGCCGAGATCGATGCCATCAACGCACGGACCGCACCCGATGGCGGTGCAACCATCGACACTCTCGTGGCCGGCATTGAGGATGGCAAACGCTCCTTCAAGATCGTACGAACCAAGCCGGACGGCAAGAGCTACGCGCGCGACATCGCCGACAAGTACGGCCTGTCCTATGAAAATATTGTTAAAACCGTTACTCACTCCTAAAGAAAGGAAATACGCATGAACATTGAAATTCTGAAGCTCCTCGAGAAGGACGCACGTCTCTCGGCCGCACAGATCGCCACCATGCTCGATCTCGACGAAAGCACCATCAGAGCCGAGATCGCCACCATGGAGCAGAACGGCGTCATTCTGGGCTATAACACCGTCGTCGACTGGGAAAAGACTGACCGCGAAACGGTTTCTGCCATGATCGACGTCAAGCTGACCCCCCAGCGCGACCGCGGCTTCGACCGCGTTGCCGAAAAGATCTACAACTATCCCGAGGTCAAGGCCGTATACCTGATGTCGGGAAGCTACGATCTGTCCGTCCTCATTGAGGGCAGAACCATGAAGGAGGTTGCTTTCTTCGTGTCGCAGAAGCTGGCACCTATTGAAGCGGTGATTTCGACCGCCACGCATTTCGTCCTGCACAAGTACAAGGACACCGGTGTTCTGTACGACACGTCCAATATCGATGAAAGAGAGAACTGCAACTGATGATCGATTACCAGAAAGCTCTGTCCCGCACGGTCGTCGAGACCGAAAAGTCGGGCATTCGTAAATTTTTTGATCTGCTCGAGACCATGCACGACGTCGTGGGTCTGACCGTCGGTCAGCCCGATTTCGTCACGCCGTGGCATATTCGCGAGGCCGGTATTGAAAGTCTGGAAAAGGGTAAGACCTACTACACCTCCAACGCCGGTACGTTTGAGCTCCGTGAGGAGATCGACCGCTATCTGTCGCGCCGCTTCGGTATTTCCTACTGTCCCGAGGACGAAATCATCGTCACAGTCGGCGGCAGCGAGGCGATTGATCTTGCCTTCCGCGCCACGCTTGAGCCCGGTGACGAGGTCATCGTGCCGACGCCCTCCTTCGTTTGCTACGCGCCTCTCGCACGCATGACGGGTGCGACGCCCGTCATTCTGGAAACGCGCGCCGAGGATCATTTCAAGCTCAATCCCGAAATGCTCAAGGCGGCTATTACGCCTCGTACCAAGATGCTTGTGCTTCCCTTCCCGAACAACCCAACGGGTGCAATCATGACCCGCGAGGAGCTTGCCGAGATCGCCGAGGTGCTGGAAAACACGAACATTCTCGTTCTTTCCGACGAGATCTACGCCGAGATGACCTACGGCCGCGAGCACTGCTCGATCGCCTCGATCGAGGGCATGCGCGAGCGCACGATCGTCGTCAACGGCTTCTCCAAGTCCTATGCCATGACAGGCTGGCGTCTTGGCTATGTCTGCGCGCCGCGCGAGATCACCGAGCAGATGCTCAAGATCCACCAGTACGGCATCATGTCTGCACCTACGACATCCCAGTTGGCCGCGATTGAGGCTTTGCGCAACGGTGATGAGGACATCCGCATGATGACTGAGGAATACAACCGCCGTCGCCGTTATATTTACAACGGTCTGCGGAGCATTGGCATCGAGTCCTTTGAGCCAGAGGGTGCATTCTACATTTTCCCGCACATCGGACAGTTCGGCCTCTCAAGTGACGAATTCTGTGAAAGATTGCTCTATGAGCACAAGTGCGCCATCGTGCCCGGCAACGCCTTTGGACAGGGCGGCGAGGGCTTTGCGCGCATTTCCTACGCATATTCGATCAAGCACATTACGCAAGCGCTTGAACGCATGGAGACGTTTGTAAAAACGCTGTAACCAAACAAAAAAGATCGGTTGGACAGTGTCCAACCGATCTTTTTTATTCCTCTGCCTTATTCGCAGCGTTCATTTCCTCTACCGAGGTTTCAATGATGATCTCGGTCTTGGTCTTTTTTCTTTTGGCCTTGTCCAGCTCGATCTGATTGCGAAGCCAACGAATCTTATCGTGTGCTTTGCGAATGTTTTCTACCACGGGCGCGATCTTTTCGGCCTGCGACTCGCCGCTCTCGAGCTGCTTATAGGTCAGTCTGCCCAGCGCGGTATAGTATCCGTCAAGCTTTGCTTCGGTGGCCTTCAGCTTTACGTACAGCGAGGCGGTATCGGCCACCTCCTCGGTCTTATGCATGGCCTTGCTTGCCACGCGACCGACGTTCGTACGAACGGTATTCCAATTTGCCATTGCTTGCTCCTCCGTTACGAAATTTTTTTAATCCTTTTTTATTATACAACACTTTTTTTAAAAAGTAAAGGGCAGGAATAAAAAAAGCCACAAACGAAAAAAATAAACGTATAGAATTTTTTTGGAGGTACTCGTTATGAACATGGACAAGAAGCAATACAAAAAATATGCGGCGGCGCACGCACCGCGCTCCCCCATCGTCAAGAACTGTCTGCGCGCATTTTTCGTCGGCGGTGCGATTTGCTGTCTTGGCGAAGCACTTGGCATGCTGTATCAAAAAGCACTTGCTCTGCCCAAGGATACGTCCTCCTCACTGACCTCGGTCACACTGGTTTTCCTAGCCGTTACGCTTACTGCGATCGGACTCTTTGACAAGATTGCGAAATTTGCGGGTGCAGGCACACTCGTTCCCATCACGGGCTTTGCCAATTCGGTTGCTTCTCCCGCCATCGACAGCCACTCCGAGGGACTTGTACTTGGTCTGGGCGCAAAGATTTTCACCGTCTGCGGTCCCGTTTTGCTTTACGGCACGCTTTCGGGAGCTATTTACGGCGTAATCTATTGGTGGTGGATCACCGTCATGCATTAAGGAAGCACGCACATCATGACGAGCCGTCCGTCCACGCGAACCGTAGCCGCGTCGACACGCGCCCGATGAGGTGTTCCCGCGAATAGGATTCGCAAAAGCTCGGTGCGCGAAAGGCACATCTCGGCGATCCGATCGGCATCACTTTTCGCATAGCACCGAAACACAGCGATCTCGCAGGGCTCGGCAAACGAGGATAGGTAGATCGCATATTCCTCAATGAGGGGAAAGCAATGCGTCGCCGCCTGCTCGCCGTACATCACGGCCATCAGCGAGGGAGAAAAATATCCGTTCTCACCCGCCGCGACATCCGATCGGTAGATCTCGCCCGCAGGCAGTTCCCCCACCTCGGCCATGTACTCCGAAAGAAGCGTGGCCGTTCCCTTCTCGTTTTTTCCGCACGCGAATAAAGTCGTGCACAAGCACGCCGCCACTAACCACGCAATCCAACGCTTCATAATACAACACCGCCTTTGCCACATGATCTACGGTTCATGTATATGCAAAAGCGGTGTGTTTTATTTTGCGTTTTCCCCCGAAAGCACGTGTCGCAGCGTCTTGCCGACGATAAAAAGATCCTTGCGCAAGCAAAGCTGCTCGACGTACCGAGCGTCAAACGCCGCTTTTTCGCGGTCAGACAGACAGTCGCGGCCGTTGATCTGCGCAAGTCCCGTCATGCCGGGGCGCACGCGGTACACGCCGTGCTCGGTGCGGAGGCGGTGCATCTCCTGCTCCTCGCCGATCAAGGGACGCGGGCCGACGAGACTCATGTCGCCGCGCAGAACGTTCCAAAGCTGGGGGAGCTCGTCCAGACTCGTTCGTCGAAGGAAGCGGCCGATCGGGGTCACGTAGCGTGCCGCATCGGGAAATTCGGCTGTCGGTCGATTGGGAGGCGCCTCGCGAATCATCGTGCGGAATTTATAGCAGGTAAAAGGCTTCCCCTCCCGTCCGACGCGCATCTGACGAAAAAGAATGCCGCCACGCGAGGAGAGAGCGACTGCCAAACCGATGACGACCATGGGGAGAAGCAAAAGAAAAAGCAAGAGAACGGAAAAGAGGACGTCAAGGAGGCGCTTGAGGAGCAGATATTTGCGATTGTGGGGCGCGGCGAGGGGACGTACGGGCTTTTCCATGAAATCCTCCGAGCGTTTTTGAAGATAGCATGTGTCGGAGGGATAAAATTCATGCACCGCGACCCAAAATTTTGGCGAAGCCCGTGCAAAAATTTCGGTCAAGCCTTTGAAAAGACTTGACCGAAATTTTGAATTCGACTACGTCCCGTAGCCGTTACGATTTATGCTTTGCCGCGCGCATAGATTGCAGAACGGCGACAACGGCTGCGCCAACGTCAGCCACGATGGCCAGCTCCATCGGCATTTCATATCCGAGTCCCGACAGCACGAGTCCTGCGACGACCACAGCAAGCTTCATACCAAGGGAAAGTGCAATGCTGATATTCGCGACGCGTTCGGTTCGTCTCGCGATCCGAACCGCCTCGGCGATCTTTAAAAGATCGTCGTCCATGATCACCACATCGGCTGACTGCACCGTCAGCGCCGAGCCGCACGCCCCCATGGCAATCCCCACGTCGGCACGCGCAATAACCGCCGAGTCATTGAGTCCATCGCCGCAAAAGCCAACGATTGCATCAGAGGACGCCATCATGCGCTCCAAATGATCCAGCTTATCCTTCGGCGTAAGCGTGGCGTACCATTCGTCGACACCTGCACTTCGGCATGCACCGGCCACCGACTCCTCGCCGTCGCCGCTCAGCACGGCAAGGCGCGATATGCCGAGGCGACGCAGCCCCTCCACGCTCTCCTTCGCGTGGGGCTTTATATGGGAGGAGAAATTCAGCTTACCAAGCACCTCGCCGTCAAGCGCGCCAAAAATAGCGGTCGTCGGACTATCGGCAACGTCCATACCATGCTCACGGAGAAATACCGCGTTACCAAACAGGGCGCGCTTTCCGTCCACGAGGCAGGAAATACCGCGTCCGCCGACGACCTCGGCCTCCGACACCTGCGCGTGTGAAGTCCCGTCAAAGACCGAACAGAAGGATACAGCGGCCGCATGAGGACTGTGAATGAGCACGTCGTAGGAAAGCTGTAAGAATGCGCGCTCGTTCATACCGCCAAGAAGCGTAGCGCCGTCAAAGGACAAACCCGACTCGGTCAACGTTCCCGTTTTATCAAGTCCGAGCACCGAGAGGCGGCTCATGCGATCCATAACCTCGCCGCCGCGGAACACGATTCCACGTTTAGCTGCGCGGCCTAATCCTGCAAAGTAGGCAAGCGGTACCGACAGCACGAGTGAGCACGGGCAGGAAATGACGAGCACCGTCAGTCCCATGCGCACCCAGCGTGCAAGCTCGCCCGTAAAACAGATCCCGACAAGAGCGATCACAGCGGCCACGGCAAAGGCCGCAGGCGTAAAGATCCGCGCGAAACGTGTGATCTTCTTTTCGGCACTCGATTTACGCGCCGTCGCCTCACGCACGGCCTCGGCAAGCTTGGATACCACCGAATCCTCGTATCGGTGCGTGACGGTCAGATATACGCTTCCCTCGGTCAGCACCGAGCCCGACGGACACGCCACACCTGCATACAGCGAAAGCGGCGTTGCTTCCCCCGTCACCGACGAGGTGTCGGCAGAACCGCCTCCCTCGCAGACGACTCCGTCCAAGGGAATCCGCTCGCCCATACGAACGAGAATCGTCTCGCCAACGGCGACCTCACTCGGCGTCACCCGAACGACCTCACCCTCGCGAAGAACGCTCGCCGATTCGGGTGTAACTGCCAAAAGCTCGGACAGGCTGCGATGCGAGCGTGCGTATGCCCCACCCGAGATCTCCTCACCGAGACGGTACAGATACATGACCGCCGCCGCATCGGCGTATTCCCCGATGGCGAACGCCCCAAGGCTGGCCACACACATCAGCGTAAATTCGGTGAAAATCC
This sequence comes from uncultured Lachnospiraceae bacterium, assembly GCA_964445865.1. Taxonomy (GTDB): domain Bacteria; phylum Bacillota; class Clostridia; order Oscillospirales; family CAG-272; genus HGM12713. Next base: position 6,018 of record CAYULZ010000066.1, read on the forward strand.
TTTTGTGCGCAAAACCGCGCACCATATCGCGAAAAACCGAAAGACCGAAGAACAGATATACCGCGATGGCCGCCCCAAGACGTACCGCAAACGGTACGAAGGGCAAAAATCCGATAACCGTAACGCATGCGCCGAGAAGGTAGCCGAGCACCGTCTGCCACGTTTTGCGGCTCGACTCGCCGCCGTCGTGGTCGTGACAGTGACAGCCTCCCTCGTGTTCGTGCTCATGCTCGTGATGATGCTCATGTTCGTGATGATGCTCCTCGTGACAACAGCCGCAGCAGCATGCCGCTTCCTGTTCGTTTTCTTTTTCATGCTTCTTATGTGTCATTTCAATGCTCCTCCCCTACGTGCAAGGCGACCATATCGAGCATCAAGCGCACATGCTCGTCGGACAGCGAATAGACCACCTGCTTGCCCTTGCGTGTAACGCGAACCAAATCGGCACGGCGCAAAAGCGCCAGCTGATGTGATACGGCCGATTGGCTCATTCCCACACGCTCACAAATATGCGTCACGCACAGCGGCGATGCGTGTAGCGCCATCAAAATCCGCAAGCGCGTTACGTCACCCAACATTTTGAATAGCCGTCCCATCTCGGCAAGGCGTTCTTCGTCATGAATCCATTTTCCGTTCATCGGCAACCTCCTCATATCATATGAATAATTGATCATATGAATATATTATCATATATCGAATTCCCTGTCAAGAAAAAAACGATAATTTTTTCTTGAATTTTCATTTGTTTACATGGGGTTCAAAATTTCGGTTTATAATGATAATAAATGTAGAAATCTGAAGGGGAGCATGTATGAATACACCTCTGCAAGCCGAAGAAAAAAATTTGCGCCGTGTCAAGATCTATCGCGCCGTTTCGGTCGCCCTCGTGGCGGCGGCGGTGCTTTTCCGCACGCTCAATCTGTTTTTATTCTATGAAGCAGATAGCGGTTATTATCGCGCAGGAGCCGTTCTCCCAACGGTCTTTCGCGTCTTTCTCTTGCTTTGCACGGCCTTTTTTGCCGTTTACGCCTTTGTCTGCTGTAAAAAGCCGACGCCTACACCGACGTCGAACGGAGCAACCGTGATCGCCTCGTTGGCCGTAGGCGCGACCTTTGCCGTTACGGCACTGTTGCGTTACTGTCTCTCTGCCACCGCCATGACGCGATCGACGCTGTTTGCCTTTATTGCAGGCGGACTCGCCGCGATCTATTTTATTCTGTTTGGCCTCAAGAAGCTGGCCACCGCCCCCGCCGTCCTCACAGGCTTCGGCACGATCCTTTGGTTTGGCTGTATCCTTGTGGTATCCTATTTTGACGTAACGGAGGAAATGAACGCGCCCTTAAAGGTCGTTTTACATCTGGCTTGTCTTGGCGGTATGCTCCTGATGCTGGCCGAAACGCGTCTCGCGTGCGGTGTCTCGCGCAAGCGCTTTTATCTCTTTGCGCTCTCGACGGGCACCCTTGCGCTCTGCACCTCTGCCATTCCCTCGCTGATCGCAGGCGCGGCAGGCATTCTTGAGTCGCGCGATCTCGGCTATGCCGATTTTGCCTGCATGGCGCTCGGTCTGTTCGGTCTTGTACGCCTGCTCTCGCCCTTCCATATCGAAGCAGAAACGGAAGAAGACGCCATTGAAGAAGAAGCACCCGTTGTCCTTCAGGAATCGGACCTTCCCGACGAGGAAACGACCGATACCCCTCCACAGAAGGCGGAAGCGTCCGATGACGCCGTACCCGAGGACGACGCCCCCATGCGTAACCCCTGCGCCCGACCGCTATGGATTCAAGGAGAAAACGATGACTGCCAACGACCGCATTCAATGGTTTCATAAAATGATTACCGAGGGTTGCTATCCGAACGCCTCTCACCTATCGGAGCGCTTCGGCATCTCGCACCGTCAGGCACAGCGTGACGTCGATTTTCTGCGCCGTGAGATGGGCGCACCGCTTTCGTATTCCCACGAGCACCGCGGCTATACGTATACCGAGCCATATGTATTTCCTCTGATGCTTTCAACCGAAAACGATACCGATTACCACGACGTACTCGGAAGTCTGCAGGATTTTCACAATCATGCGGCCGAGCGCTCGATCATTCAGATGCAGCTTCCCTACACCGCCCTACTCGAAATTCCCGATAAAATGACCGTGCTCAATCTGCGAAGCATTATCGTGGGCGAGGAGCCCAGACATCGCTACCGCTGTGAATTTCCAAGCGTCGAGCTCTTTCTCGGCATCATCATGTCGACGGGAGCCGCCATTCGCGTGATCGAACCTGAATGGCTCCGTACGCGTCTTCTGGAGTTTGCCAAGCAGGTTTTGGCTTGTAATGAGGACGTTGAAAAATAATTTTAACTTTTTTTCAAAAAGCTATTGACAAACCAATCGGTTTGTAGTAAAATATCTCTGTTATCCAAAGACAGCAGGTTTCAGTAAAAGCTTCCCGCTTCCCTGCCGAGGACAGATTCAATACCGAAAATACGATATTTTTGTTTAGGATCTTTCTTCGTGCATGGGTAACGAAGAAAGATTTTTTGTTATCTGCTACATTTTCACATGGGAGGTGAAACAAAACATGCCTAGCAATTCCATTCTCGCTCAAAAGCAGGCCATCGTTGCTGATCTGGCCGAGCAGCTCAAGAATTCTCCCGCAGGCGTCGTCGTTAACTACCAGGGTATCACCGTAGAGAACGATACGAAGATGCGTAAGGCTCTTCGCGAAGCCGGCGTTAACTACACGGTTATGAAGAATTCTCTGACCGGCAGAGCTTGCGATGAGGTCGGTATGGGAGATATGAAGCAGTACCTGACCGGTATGACCGCAATCGCGATCGGTACCACGGACGCTGTTGCTCCCGCAAAGATCCTCAAGGAATACGCCGAGAAGATCGAGTCCTTCCAAATTCTTGCAGGTTACCTCGACGGTGCGGTCGTTGACCAGGCTACCGTTATGCAGCTTGCAGACATCCCCTCG
>CAYULZ010000067.1:0-4657 GCA_964445865.1 uncultured Lachnospiraceae bacterium
CAAGCCTCTCACCGGGGCCGATATAAATCTCGGACAGCGAACGCACGCGCTCAGGGTCGTGGTTGTGCGAGTCGTAAATACCGACCGTATGGAAGCCCGCCTTATGTAGCGTATCGAGTGACAACACCGAGTCCTCAAAGACCCACGTCTCATCCATCGACGTACCGAGCAGCTCGCGAGCGGCGAGGAATACGTCGGGGGATTCCTTTCCCTTGCCGACCAAGGCACAGGAAACGACACCCGAAAAATATTTTGCAAGGTCACAATGCGCAAAGACCGCTTCGATCAGATGCGGCTCACCTGCCGAAGCGATGCACATCTTCACACCGTTTGCAGCACAGTAATCCAGGAATTCGCGCACGCCGGGCTTCAGCTCGACCTGCGTTTTATAAAAGGTCACAAAGCAATCGTCAGCCACGCGGAAAACCTCCTCGGCACTCTCTCCGATGCCGCAACGCTCGTGCAAAAAGCGCATGGCCTCCGGCAGGATCACCGTGCGGATATACCGATCCGTCACCTCGTCCGGAACGAAGGTCTTTCCGCCGCAGTAGCGGTCTCCAAATTCCTTCCAAAGCACGTCCCACAGACCGAGCGAGTCGATCAGCGTGCCGTCCATATCAAAAATTGCGCCCTTTATGTTCATACCAAAACTCCTTCCAAAGTATTTTTCTTCATTATAGCATACCGATCCATTATTTTCAAGGAAAATGAACGAAAAATCTTCCGTTTTTTCATTTGCTTCGTTTTTTGAAAATGTCAAAATCCTCTTGACTTTTCCCATAGAACATGCTATAATCTTGTGGGTCTGAAAAGGGCCCGATCTTTTTTATGATATTATCTGTTTTGGAGGTCATTATGCAAACCTTACTGTGCCTTTCCGTGGCACTGTTCGTGGGACTGATGCTTTCGCGTCTTGCGAAGCTTCTTAAGCTCCCCGCCGTTACCGCGTATCTCGTCGCGGGTATTCTCGTGGGACCCTATCTGCTGGGTGCCATCGGCGTTCCCGGTCTCGGCTTTGGCTCGATGGATGAGGTCGATCGCTTTTCGATCATCTGCGACGTTGCCCTCGGCTTTATCGCCTTTTCGATTGGCAACGAGTTCCGTCTGTCCGATCTGAAAAAGACGGGTAAGCAGGCCACCGTCATCGGTATTTTCCAGGCCGTGTTTACAACGATTCTTGTTGATGCACTCTTGATCGGTCTGCATTTTCTGATGCCCGATAAGCTCCCCCTGCCTGCCGCCATCGTACTCGGAGCCGTCGCCTCGGCGACCGCACCCGCCGCAACCCTCATGGTCGTACGCCAGTACAAGGCCAAGGGCCCCGTTACCAAGATCCTGCTTCCCATCGTCGCCCTTGACGATGCCGTGGGACTGGTGCTCTTTGCCATCTCCTTCGGCGTGGCCAAGGCCATGCTCTCAGGTCGCGTCGACGTACTGTCGGTCGTTGTCGAGCCGATCCTCGAGGTCGTCCTCTCGCTTCTGCTCGGTGTGGTGATGGGTCTGCTCTTTACCTTCTTTGAGCGCTTCTTCCATTCACGCTCCAAGCGCCTTTCGATGTCGGTCGCGTTCGTTTTCTTGACCGTTGCGCTCTCGATGCTCAAATTTGAGATCGGCGGCGTACATATCGGCTTCTCCTCTCTGCTCGTCTGCATGATGCTCGGCACGATCTTCTGCAACATCTGCGACTTCTCCGAGGAGCTGATGGACCGTCTCGACCGTTGGACCGCCCCCCTCTTTATCCTTTTCTTCGTGCTCAGCGGTGCGGAGCTCGAGCTCTCGGTCTTTACCGATCTTGCGATCGTCATCATCGGTGTCGTTTACATCCTTGCACGCTCAATCGGCAAGTACACGGGTGCGTCACTCAGCGCACGTGCCATGCATTGTGACAAGAACATCAATCGCTATCTTGGCATTACGCTTCTGCCGCAGGCAGGCGTCGCACTCGGCATGGCCATCAAGGCCGAAACGCTCGGCCCGCAGGGTGCTGTCGTTGCCAACATCACGCTCTTTGCCGTGCTGATCTACGAGCTTGTCGGCCCGATGCTGACCAAGCTTGCCCTTCTCAAGGCGGGCGAAATCAAGCCCGAGGGCAAGACCAGCGCGAGACAGATCGTTGAGAAAAAAGATTGAAATTAGTTTATTCATTGTGGGGGACTTTTTGAAAAAAGTCCCCCACACCCCTCAAAAACTTCCTGCCAATTTCTTTTTATACCGTGTGCTCCGTTTCTTTGCTACGTGACACATCGTTTCCCGCGCATTGGGCCCCAACTCCCAACGCGCGGGCGTTTTGTTTTGCGGACGAGCGATGGTCGCCCCTACCATGGAAAAATCAAGTTTTTCACATAAACAAAGCGCCCCAAAACTGGGAGTTGGGGCCCGGTTTTGGGGAACGAGGTATCCGTAGAAAAATATCGGATCGCATGCCGATCCATACATTGTTTGAAGTTTTTGGGGGAGTTTGAGGGGGCTTTTTGCAAAAAGCCCCCTCAATAAAATATTCAACACAATCTATCTCAATCAAACAACGGCGTCGAGAAATAGCGCTCGGCCGTGTCGGGCAGGACGGTCACGACGGTCTTACCGTGGCCGAGCTTTTTCGCAAGGCGCAGAGCCGCCGCTACGTTCGTGCCACTGCTGATGCCGCACATGATGCCCTCCTTCGAGGCCAGATCCTTCGAGACCTGCAAGGCCTCCTCGTCCTTCACGATGCACACGTCGTCGTAGATCTCCTGATTGAGAATCGCGGGAATGACGCCGTCACCGATGCCCATCTGCACATGCGTACCGATCGAGCCGCCCGACAGAATGGCGGCATTCTCGGGCTCAACCGCCCAGATCGTCATATCAGGATTTTTCGCGCGGAGCACCTCACCGATGCCCGTGATCGTACCGCCCGTACCAATGCCAGAGCAGAAGCCGTGAATCGGCCCTGCGACCTGTGCAAGGATCTCCGCGCCCGTACCTGAGCGCTGAATGGCGGGGTTGGCGGGATTTTCAAACTGTTGAGGGACGAACACGTGCGGATCCTCGGCCTTCATGCGCAGAGCAAGTGCCAGACACTCCTCGATACAAAGGCCAATATTGCCGTCGTCGTGCACGAGAATGACCTCGGCACCGTAATGCTCGACGAGCTTGCGTCTCTCCTCGCTGACCGAGTCGGGCATGATGATCTTGACGCGATAGCCGCGCACCGCGCCCACGAGTGCGAGGCCGATCCCCTGATTGCCGCTCGTCGGCTCGACGATGACGGTATCCTCATGCAACAGGCCGTGCGCCTCGGCGTCGAGGATCATATTAAGTGCCGTTCTCGTTTTGATCGAGCCGCCGACATTCAGTCCCTCAAATTTCACGAGGATCTCGGCGTCCTCGGTGCTCGTCATATGCTGTAAGCGGATCATCGGCGTGTGGCCGATGGCCTCTAAAATCGTATTGTAAACCATGGTTGAATCCTTCCTGTCCTTCGCACCGCGATCCTTGTCGAAAACCGCCTCGCCGCGCGTACGTTCCTTCCTATTATAGCACAAAAGGCGCGCGATGTAAATGCTTTCGCAAAAGTTTTATCCACTCTGTGTACGAAATGAGGCGAAAAAATACGAAATAGCGTTGAAAAAATGCCTCCTGCATGGTATAATTGAGGTATCATCACCATATGACACCAAAAAACGGAGGTTTGTTCCATGCAATTCAGTGTCAACCATCCCATTCTGTTCGTCATCGTCGGCGCGATCATCGCGCTGGTGCTGGCGCAATCGGTCTTTTTCCTCGTTCGGGCGATGAAGCGCGCCAAGGCGCTCGGCATCGCGTCCTCGACGGTCAAAAAGACGATCTCCTCGGCCGCCATCTTTACGGTCGCGCCGGCAATCGCCGTCCTCGTCGGCGTTGTCGCCCTCTCCAAGAGTCTCGGCATCGCCCTTCCATGGCTTCGCCTGTCGGTCATCGGCTCGATCACCTACGAGACGGTTGCAGCAGGCAACGCCCTGGAGGCCGCTGGTCAGAGTGCGGGCACGACGATCGTCGATCCCTCGGTCTTTATCTCGGTCTCGTGGGTCATGACGATCGGCATTGCCGCCGGCCTCGTTTTCGTTCCCTTTGTCACCAAAAAGCTTCAGTCGGGGCTTTCCAAGATTGGCATGAAGGATAAAAAATGGGGCGAGATCTTCAACAACGCCATGTTCCTCGGCATGATCTCGGCCTTCCTCGGCTACGTCTTCTGTGACGTCGGTCTGCTCGTAAAGGGCGATACCTCGGGCCTGATTCCCGTCTGCGTCATGGCGGTCTCGGCCGTCGTAATGGCCATCTGCGGACTCATTGCCACAAAGGCCAAGATCCGCTGGCTGACCGACTACGCCCTGCCCATGAGTCTTGTCGTCGGCATGGCATCCGCCATTCCCTTTACCGCTTTGCTTGGAGGTTGACCGTCATGAAGAAAAATAATCTGACCTATATGGAAAGCGTCCATCGCTACGGGCGCATCTGGGGCATCGTCGTCGGTGCCGTGCTGATCGCCGTTCCGCTTCTGCTCTCGCTGATCTTCGGTGCCACCCCCGATTGGAACATTCTGCTCAAGGGTGTATTGGCAACTGCTCCGATGTATTGGGCGGTCGGTATCGTCGAGATCTTCACCTACGTGCCCATGCTCGGTGCGGGCGGCACGTAT
>CAYULZ010000067.1:4667-8962 GCA_964445865.1 uncultured Lachnospiraceae bacterium
CCTCGAGCGAGGAGGGCGAGGTCATCTCGACCATCGCGATCGCCGTCTCGAGCATCGTGACCACTGTCATCATCATTCTCGGCGTGATCTGCATCGTTCCCTTGACGCCCCTCTTGGAATCTCCCGTACTGGAGCCCGCCTTTGACATGATCCTGCCCGCCCTCTTCGGCGGTCTTGCGGTCGTCTTTATCTCGAAGAACCTCAAGCTCTCGATCGCGCCCATCATTCTGATGCTCGTACTCTTTATCTTCGTGCCTGCCCTCAACGCCTCGACCGTCGGCATCATGGTGCCCGTCGGTGTACTCTTCACGGTGGCCGTGGCACGTATTCTCTACAAGAAGGGAGTGCTTTGATATGTGGTGGCTGTTATCGCTTCTTCCTGCCGCGCTCCTTGTTTTCCTCGCCATCGTTCTCATTCGCGCCGCACGCTTCCGTCCCAAGGCAGAGACGCCGACCGTCGATGCGCCCGAGAATTTTGACCGCAACCGTGCAACGGAATGTCTGCAAGCACTCGTGCGTTGTAAGACCGTTTCCTACCGCGATCCGTCGCTTGAGGACGACGCCGAATTTGAAAAGCTGATCGCCCTGCTCCCCACGCTCTATCCGCACGTTTTTGCGACCTGCGAATACCGCGAGCTTCCCGACCGTGCCCTGCTCTTCCGTTGGAAGGGACAGGCCGAGGGCGAGCCCGCCGTGCTGATGGCCCATTACGACGTCGTTCCTGTCAACGAGGACGCGTGGGACGTGCCCGCCTTTGAAGCGATCCTGAAAGACGGCTGCGTCTGGGGACGCGGCACGCTCGACACGAAGGTCACCTTTGGCAGTATTCTCTTTGCCGCCGACCACCTCATGGCCGAAGGCTTTGTGCCCGCGCACGACGTCTGGTTCGCCTTCTCGGGCGGCGAGGAGGTCAACGGCAAGGGGGCGGCCAACATCGTCGATTACTTTGAAGAAAACGGCATCGAGCCTTCGCTCGTGCTCGACGAGGGCGGTGCCGTCGTTGAGAACGTATTCCCCGGCGTCACGCGCGCCTGCGGTCTGATCGGCATTGCTGAAAAGGGCATGATGGATGTCAAATACACCGTGCGCTCGGGTGGCGGACACGCGTCCGCGCCGAAGCCGAACGCACCTGTCGATACGCTCTCGCACGCCTGCGTCAACATGCTGAAAAACCCCTTCCCCGCACATCTCACGCCCCCCGTGGCGCAGATGTTCGACACGCTCGGCCGCCATTCGAGCTTTGTCTACCGTGTCATTTTTGCGAACATCACCGTCTTTCTGCCCGTGCTTGACCTCATCTGCAAAAAGAGCGGCGGCGAGCTCAACGCGCTGATGCGCACGACGGTCGCCTTCACGCAGATGCAGGGCTCGTCGGCCTCGAACGTCATCCCACCCGAGGCCTCGCTCGTCTCGAACGTCCGTCTCAATCCCACCGACGATATGGACTCGGCACTCGCCTATATCCGTAAAGCCGTCGATAACGAAAAGGTTGAGGTCTCCTGCCTGCACGGCATGAATCCGAGTCGCATCTCCCGCACCGATTGCGAGGGCTACGACCGTGTTGCCACCGCCATGGCCTCGACGTGGCGCGGCTGTATCGTCTCGCCGTATCTGATGGTGCAGTGCTCCGACTCGCGCCATTGGGGGCGCATCTCCGATCGCGTCTATCGCTTCTCGGCGATGGATCTGACGAGCGAGGAGCGCGCGACCATTCACGGCAATAATGAGCACATTCGTCTCGACACGCTCGCCCGCGCGACCGAATTTTACCTGCGCCTGATGCGCCAATGCTGATATTGAAAGGATTTTTGTGGGGGGACTTTTAAAAAAGCCCCCCATTGGGCGTTAAACCCAACGGAGGGACGCAGGCGTTCGGCGTTGACAGAACGGAACGCGCGGTACGCCTAAAATCCATGCTTCGAAAGTTTTTTGGGGAGTATGAGGGGCCTTTTTTCAAAAAAGGCCCCTCATACATTATTTTCCATAAGATCTCTATCCCAATACGTCCTCCGCCTTCGCAACGATGCCGTAGTCGGCATATTCGAAGATGGGCGCATCGCGGTCGGGATTGATCGCGATCACCGTGCCCGCCTGCTGCATACCAACGATATGGTGCACCGCGCCCGACACGCCGATCGCGAGGTACACAGGCGGTGCGACCGTCTTTCCCGTCAGGCCGACCTGCATCGGATACGGCAAAATATCGTGATCGACCGCCTTGCGCGTCGTTGCCACCTCGGCACCGAGCCGATCGGCAAATGCTCGTACACGATCAAGGCAATCTTTCGTACCAAAGCCCGCCGAAACGATGATCTCCCCTCCTGTCTGTGCCGTTCGCACGGTCGCCATCGCAGGGCGCGTGAGGCTGACGATCTTCGCCATGACGCTCCCCGCAAGCGCAGGGCGGTACATGATCAGCTGCTCACCATCGGTTTCGAGAGAGGTGCAGTCGGCGCAGAGACCAAGCGAGAGCATAGCCGCCACGCACGCGGCGTCCTGCTTACTTCTCGCGTCACTGCCCCACAGAACGGCGCGCGGCTGACCCTCACAGATCTGCGCGGCGATCGTCTCGGCGTCGGTATGCGCCACGACCGTCACATCATCGCTCACGCTGTCCGCAAAGGCGCGCGGCGCATCACCGATACACCATACGTCGGACAGCCGCGCCTCACTCCGCTTCATGGGTGCGCGCCGCGTGCGCTCTCTGTCAAGGGAGGCTTTTACGATCTCATCGAGCTTCTCTGCACCGACGAAGATACATTTACGCTTCCCTGCGGCGTTTTCAAAGCTGGCCAGCACGCGCGTCGGCGAGCCGGCAAGGCCGCATCGTGCACGATCGGCACCGACGTCGTCAGACGACCAGACCTCGACCGCGCCAAGCTTCGACAAAATACTCGGCAGGCGCAGGCTATGAATACGCTCGAGCGTAAGGAGCGCAGGAAGCGTCGCCGTCTTTTTGCCCTGCTCACGCGTCGTACAGGTGACCGTATCGGTCACACGTTCGATGCCCATCACGCCCGTAATCAGCGAATAGCCGCTCATCACCGACAGCATCGGCCCCGTCTGGGCAGTGTCGCCCACAAGGGTCTGTCGTCCGCAGAGAATCAGATCGGGCGAAAGCCGCTTGACCGCCAGTGAGAGTGCGTAAGCCGTTGCCAGCGTATCCGCACCCGCGAAGGCCGCGTCGCAGAGCAATATCGCGCGCTTTGCGCCGAGTCTCGTCAGGCCGAGCAAAAAATCCTTGACGACAGGGGGCCCCATGGAAAGGAGCGTCACCTCGGCGCCGCCGATGCGGAGCGCAGCCTCGTAAGCCGAGGCATCGAAGGGGTTGATCTCGCCGTCGAGTCCCTTGCGAATACAAACCAAAATTTTCATCCCTTATCTCTCCCGATAAATGGGCGCGAGCGCATCGTGAATGCGCTTGTAGGTCTCGAAGATCTCCGCGTAGCGCGCGGTATTCTCGAGATTGGGAACCACCGTACGCTTCTGCTTGACGCACTTTTGCGCGGCATCGGCGGCATTTTTAAATACACCGACGGCCACACCCGCCAGCATCGCCGAGCCGAGCGACGAGTCGCTGCTTTCGGTGATATGGAGCGTCATGCCAAGCACGTCAGAGGTGATCTGACTCCAGAGTGTTCCCTTCGCACCGCCGCCGATCAGCGTTCCCTCCTCGTTGTGCGGGATCGCGAGCGAATCGAGATAGCGCTTGCTATCCAAGAGCGAAAGCGACACACCCTCAAGCACCGCACGGGTAAAGTGCGCTCGCGTATGCGTAGCGCGCACGCCCGTAAAGCTGCCGCACAGCATCGGATCGGCGTAGGGCGTCAGCTCGCCGTTGAGGTAGGGGTGGAAGATCAGCCCCTCCGCGCCGAGTGCGACCTCGGCGGCGGCCCCGTCCAGCTCCTTATAGTCGCCGCCAAAGGTATCGCGGTACCAGCGGTAGCTCGATGCGGCGGCCTTGGTCGCCGTGCCGGGATACCAAAGCCCCTCGGCCACGTGCGAATAGTTCACGAGATGTCGGTCGGGGTATGCCCGATCGGTGATGACGCAAATTCTGCCCGCCGTGGCGAGCTTGACCGTCACGTCACCCTGCTTCACCGCACCCGAGGCAAACACCTCCATGCAGGTGTCGGTCGTGCCGCAGATCACGGGCGTGCCTGCGGCAAGCCCTGTTGCGGCTGCCGCCGCTTCCGTCACGTGACCGATCACGTCGGTCGGACGGCGCAGGGGCGGCAGCATCTCCTCGCGGATACCCGCGAGGGCGCAGAGCTCGGCGTCCCATGTCATCGTGT
>CAYULZ010000068.1:0-8900 GCA_964445865.1 uncultured Lachnospiraceae bacterium
GAATCGAACCCACGCGACCAGCTTGGAAGGCTGGGGTTCTACCATTGAACTACACTCGCATTTCTTTTGTGCAGAAAACTGCCCTATTATCATACCACAAACTCCCCCGTTTGTCAAGAGTAATTTTTATATTTTTTTGACTTTTTTTATTTTCTTAAAGTCCTTGCGTAATTAGGCTTTCTATGTTAAAATAAGGTATACTAAATGACAAAGGACGGCCTTATGAAAAAACCGTATCACACCCTACCCCGTCTATTGACGCCCGACTATATGTTCCGCACCTTCGATGAGGTCACCCCCGCATTTCTGCAGGAGCACGGCATTCGTGCATTGCTGATCGACATCGACAACACCCTCGCGCCCTACGAGCAGGACGATCCCGACGAGCGCATCCTCTCGTGGTTCGCGTCGCTCCGCGCGGCGGGCATTCAGAGCGCGCTGATCTCGAACAACCATCCCCCACGCGTCGAGCGCTTCAACGCCCCCCTCTCGCTTCCCGCCTACCCCGACAGCGGCAAGCCCGGCAGCCGCGCCCTTCTTGCGGCAATGGCCGAGATGGGGGTCGAGCCCCACGAGACGGCGGGGCTTGGCGATCAGCTTCTGACCGACACGCTGGCCGTGCACCGTCTCGGCATGGTCTCGCTGATCGTGCCGCCCATCAAGGACAAAACGACGCTCTTTTTCCGCTTCAAGCGGTGGCTGGAGCGTCCCTTCATCAAGAGATACCATAAAATCCACGCAACAAAGGAGAGCCTATGAGACCCGATCATCCAACCTTCGGCCCCGGCGGTAACAGCGAAAGCTTCTACGGCGAGGGCTATCAATCCACCCTGCAAGCCCCCGCGTGGCTTCGCGCACGCGGTCTGGACGCTTACGAATATCAGGCAGGCAACGGCCTGACGGCGGGCATCGAAACGCTTCGCAAGATCGGCGACGCGGCCGCCGCCGAGGGCATTCTCATGTCCCTGCACACGCCCTATTTCATTTCCCTCTCGGGTGTCGAGGAGGAAAAGCGTCTCAAGAGCCTTGATTATATTTCGCGCTCCCTGGCGGCGGCCGAGGCACTGCGCGCCGACACGATCGTCATTCACACGGGCAGCGCGGCGAAGATCACGCGTGAGGAGGCAATGCGCCTTGCGTCTGATACGCTTGTGCGCAACCTCGAGGTCAACGGCAATACGACGATCCACATGGGCTTGGAAACGATGGGCAAGATCAATCAGCTCGGCACACTCGACGAGGTACTAACGCTTTGCAAGCTTGCGCCGATCTATCATCCCGTCGTGGATTTCGGTCACCTGAATGCCCGCGCGCTCGGCGGGGTATTCCCCACCTGCGACGATTACAGGGCAGTCTTTGACCGAATCGCGAACGCGCTCGGTGACGAGTATGCGAAGCACCTGCACTGCCATTTTTCCAAGATCGAATACACGAACAAGGGCGAGAAAAAGCACCTGACCTTTTCCGATACCGTATACGGCCCCGACTTTGAGCCGCTTGCCGAGGCGATCGTGCGTGAGGGCGTTTGCCCGCGCATCATTTGCGAGTCAGCGGGCACGATGGCCGAGGACGCGCTCGCGATGAAGCAAATGTGGCTCGCCGCTATGGGAGGCGCGCAATGACGCCCCTTTCGCGCTTGCAGGCGGCGCTTGCCGACAAGCCGTTTGACGCCGTTCTGCTCTCGAGCGAGATCAATCAGCGCTATCTATCGGGCTTTTCCTACTCGGATGGCTATCAACTGATCACCAAGGACACGGCCTTTCTCTTTACTGATTTGCGCTATGCCGAGGCCGCGCGGGCGCGCGTCGAGGATTTCTTCATTCTGACGCCCCAGACGCGCCAGATCGACGCGATTGCCGAGGTCGTTCGCGACAACGGCATTGCAACGGTCGCGATCGAGGAGGCCGCCCTCTCGTACGCCGATTTCGGCCGTTTTTCGGAGGCACTTCCCTGTACGGTCACGGCGGGTGCGTCGGCGTTGCTCGGAGACCTGCGCCGCGTCAAATCGGAAGCTGAGCTTGCCGTTATCGCACGCGCGCAGGCAATCACCGACCGCGCGTTTGCGCATATTCTTGATTTTATTTCTCCGCGCGTGACCGAGCGCGAGGTGGCCATGGAGCTCGAGTTTTTCATGCGGCGCGAGGGTGCGGAGGCTACGGCCTTCTCCACCATTGCCGTCAGCGGCACAGCTTCCTCTCTGCCGCACGGCGAGCCGCGTGATCTGCCCCTGCAAAAGGGCTTTTTGACGATGGATTTCGGCGCGCAGGTCGACGGATACTGCTCGGACATGACTCGCACGGTGGTCATCGGCCGCGCCGATGACGAGATGAAGCGCGTCTATGCGACGGTGCTCGGTGCCCAGCGCGCCGCGCTTGATTTTGTACGCGAGGGCGTGGCATGCCGTGAGGTTGACGCCGTCGCGCGCCGTTATATCACCGATCGCGGCTACGGCGCGTATTTCACGCACTCGCTCGGGCACGGCATCGGTATGGTCGTACACGAGTCGCCCTCCTTTTCCCGTCTCGCGCCGACCGATTCGATCCTCTCGCGCGGCAACGTCATGAGCGTCGAGCCGGGTATCTATATAGAAGGAAAATACGGCGTCCGCATTGAGGATATGATTGCCGTCGCCCCCGACGGAACCATTCGCAATTTTACGCAAAGTCCGAAGGAGCTTGTCGAGCTCTGACCAAAGGAGATGGCCATGAAAAATCCCGTTTTTGAATATATTGTCCGTCCCGAAACGGGCGGCATTTCCTCGCTCGTGATGTGTGAGGATCCGCACGCGATGAATTGGTGCGGACACACGAAGGATTGGGGCGTGCCCGTCGTTATGCAGACCGCCAAAAACCGAACCTTCCGCGACCCGCTTGTGCCGACCTTTGCAAACGATCGGGAAAGCATCTGGGAGAACGCCGAGCTTCGCGTAACGCTGACGCGTACGTTCGACCCGGACGGCTCGCTTATCGAAGCCTATACCTTTTGTAATCTCTCCCCCTATGAGCTCTTTTTCCGCAAGGGCGATATCGGCATCTACGTACCGCTTTGTGACGAATACCACGAGGCGGCGGTCAGCTTGACGCAAAAATGTCACGCGCACATTTTCTGCGGTGACGAGTGGTCGTGGATCAACGCACTCCGTCAGGGGGCATCCGAGCAAAACCTTGGCCTTATTCTGCTTGACGGCGCGATCGATGCGTACAGCATTGAACGTGAGGGGCAAACGATCGGTACGGCGCGGCGCGGCAATATCATTCTGCACCCTGCCCTGCCGACGCTCCGGCCGAACGGAGAATATACGCTTTCGTGGCGCGTGTTTTCTCACCGCGGCACGGAGGACTTCTTCGCCCGCCTTTCGGCCTATGGCAAAAATCCCGATATTCGCATCGAGCAAGACACCGTCATGAGCGACGAGCCCTTCCGCTTCGATTTTGCGGCCAAGGAGGCAACCGTTCTCTGCCACGGCGAGACCGTTCCTTGCACGCACAAGGACGGTAGAGTCTATGTCGAATACCGCCCCAAGCGGCTCGGCGAGCACGTCTTTTCCGTCACCGCTGACGACTTGCGCACCCGAGTCACGCTTTTTGCGACGCTTCCGCTCGAGGAGCTTGTCCGTCGCCGTGTGCAATACATCATCGAGAAGCAGCAATACCACGATCCGCGCTCCGCACTCGACGGCGCGTATCTCATCTATGACACGAAGGATGAGCGACTCTTTTTCAGCCACCGCTTTGCTGACCACAACGCGGCGCGCGAGCGTCTTGGCATGGGGCTTTTGATCGCCCGCTATCTGCAAACGCACGACGATCCGCGCGCCTATGAAAGCCTGATGAAGTTTGTTGCCTTCCTTTTCCGCGAGCTCGTGGACACCGAGAGCGGCCTCGTTTACAACGCACTCGGTAAGGACGCCAGCCGTCTGCGCCTTTACAACGCCCCTTGGGTCATGATGCTGATGGCCGAGCTCTATCGGCTGACGGAAGACGTGGCATACCTTCACATTCTCGTCCGACTCGCACGCCGCTATTACGAGGGCGGCGGTACGGGCTTCTACCCCAACGGCATTGATATTGATTTTCTTTACGACACGGTCAAAAAAGCGGAACTTCCCGAGGCCGAGGAGCTGCGCAAGCTCTTTCTTACACATGCGGACAACATGGTGCGCATAGGGCTTGACTACCCCGCGCACGAGGTCATTTATGAGCAGACCATCGTCACGCCGGCCGTAACACTCATCAGCGAGGCAGGACTCATCACTGGCAACCGCTCGTACGTCGACAAGGTACAGGCGCATCTCGAGCCCCTCATGCGTTTCCACGGCATGCAGCCCGACTACCGCTTCCACGCCATTTCGATCCGCTATTGGGACGACTTCTGGTTTGGGAAAACGGGGCTTTACACCGACACACTCCACTATTGGAGCTGTCTCAGTGCGCGCGCCTTTGAGCGCTACTATCGCCTTTCGGGCGAGGAGAAATATCTTCGCTTTGCCCATCGCTGTATGCGCAACTGCCTCCCTCTCTTTTACGAGGACGGCGGTGCATCGTGCGCCTATCTGCAAGCCTATTCGACCGATGGCGTGCGCGGCGAGTGCTACGACGACTGGGCCAACGATCAGGATTTCGCCCTCTATTTTGCGATACAGATCTTATAAATCAAATAAAAAAGGAAGCTTCCATCAAAGCTTCCTTTTTTATTTTCACAATGCCACCGTCTGCTCCTCGAGCACGTTATGATCCATATCGGTATAGCGAAGAGTGAGCGTCTTCTCGCCGATCACAATGGCCGCGCTAACATAGGTTTCGGCAATCTTTTTATCGATCCGAGAGCAGACCGCCACGGGAAAATCCGCCGTGACCTCGTGGATCTTGCTCTCCCCCCGTTGGAACATATAGAGCTCATGGCGATGCCCGCCAAGCATCAGCTGAAGCTCCATTCGATTCAGTTCCTTCGTCCACTCGGCAAACACATCGTTAAAGGCCGTATCAAAGGAAGCAATGGGTACGTGGCAAAGCACGAGACGGATCGCGTCCTTGGGAACGCCGCACGCATTGACATCCTTGAGAAAATCAAGCTGCTCGCGTCGGAAGCCTACGTAGTCAGCAATATCGCCGTACGCATCGCTATCATCCGTTTTATCCTCGCCGCATCGAGCACGATTCCCCAGATTTTGCCGAGGCGAAACGAGAAATACGGTTTTCCGCCGTCGGTGCCTACGTAATCCGCCAGATGCTCGGCAAAGGCACCGCGATTGTCGTGGTTGCCGCGCATAAAGATTACGGGCATCTCCCCGTGCGTCACCTGTGCGGCAAGCTTTGCCATCGTGAGGGCACGATCCTCATCGTCGATCGTATTGCCGTTGTCGCCGCCGAAGATCAGAAGATCGAGATTTTCTTCTCCGAAGAAGCCTGCAGCCGCGACGGGCACGTCGATGTGGGAATGGGTATCAGCCGCATATAGGCGCGGATCTCGCCGTCGGGAACCGGGCGGAAGGCGTATTCTCTCTCAAAGGTCTCGGTGGTTTTCGGGAAATACGGAGGGCGCTCGGGAATCAGGGCCAGCACGACCGTATATTTTTTGGCACGATCGAGTACGCCCTGCTTGACGTATACCTTATGATTTTTAGAGGACGAGCGCACGACACCGACATAGTTGTCGGTATAGCGCACGCCGTCGATGAGAACCCACGCAGCACCTGCCTCCTACGTTTGAAAGACGATTCGTATCGGTCTCCCACCACATACACGGCGGGATCGCGGGAAAGAAAATTCTGATTGGTCTATCACACCTCTGATTTTTTCATTCATACACGAAGGCGTTTTGCCATATAGACAAAACGCCATTGTGTCCAGTTTATCAAACATTTAAATCTTTTTCAGCATTTTGTCGAGGGCTTCGACGATCTCCGATTCCAAGCTGGGCGTATAGAGCGAGCTAAGCGCCTCATAGCCACCCTGCGCAAAGGTTTCTTCCGTCGGGAAATAGCCCTCGTAGCCGTTAGCGCAAACCGCCGTCAGCACAAACTTACCGGGCACGAGCTCCTTGACCTTCTTGCTGTACGCGGTAAAGGCCTCTCCGCCAAAAGTAGCAAGCACCAGATTACCGATGCCAAAAACCGCCAGCGGAACGGGACGGTACACCGTCGTTTTACGCAAGGCAAGAATGCGTCTTGCATGATAAATGCTCGTAAAATGCTCGCTCACAAGTCCCGACTTGTTCCAAGCCGCGCCGGCAGCAACCAGCTCGCGGTAGCGGCGGTCATACTCGGCAGCCTCGTCGTACAGATCGATACCGTCGGTATTGGTCAGGTTGTAAATGGTCGTCTGCTCGGCAAAGATCGTCTCACCCTGGACAGGCTCGGTCTGATCCCACGCGGCGACAACGGCATCCGCTACCGTACGACCCATGTACTCGCTATGCTCGTATTTGGTCTCTCCGTGCATACGCTGATCCTTCGGCTTTGCGTGGTCGATGTGGTTGGTATCGCCCTGCGTACCCGTAAAGAAGATGCAGGACACGCCGTCGAGATCCTTCTCAACGAAGCGGCGGGTAAAGCCCGGCCAGTCGGCCGACCACTTCGTGCCGCCAATGACGTCGGGATGCGTCGAGAAGTTAACGAGTGCGATATCGTTCGCGCCCTCGCGGTCAAAGCGAACCACGCGCACCGAATTGTCCGACTCGGCGCAACGCTTCAAGATCGTAAACTTGTCGGTATCAGGGTTGGTCTTGATGATGCCCTCTTTCGTGAACCAGCGGCGCACGAAGGAGATCGGCTCGGCAACCTCGGTCAGTACGGCGCGCATGGTAGCGTCGCGACGGTCGTCCAGCGCCATCTGCGAAAGGTCGCAGAAGCGGCGGAAAAGCGTATCAATAAAGGCCTGATCCTTCAACGAGGTCTCGCGCTCCTCACCGCCTTCCCCGTCAAGACACGGGGCGGTATGCTGATGGAGACAAGCAATCAGAATATGGTCGGCGGGCACACCCGTGCGCTCCGAGATCATATTGCGGATCTGCGTGGCCGCTTCCCGTCTCATGCCGATATAGTCAACGGCAATCAGGATCAGGGTATCCTCATCGTTCGACACGGCGATCGCGTTGGCATACAGCGGGTCGAGCGTACCGTCAGCAAGACGGCGAGTGAAATAGCCCGACAGATCGTTGCCGAAGGGGGGCGTTACGTCAATTCTTGCAAATCCTGCTTTCAACATGGTTAATCTCCTTTTTATTTGATTTCTTCAATGTTATACGGGGTCGACTGGTACACAAAATAGTTGAGCCAGTTGGAATACAAGAGGTTCGCGCAGCTACGCCATGTGACCATCGGGTCCTTCGTATCGTCATCACCCGGGAAATAATTCTTCGGCACGTCGATGGGAAGGCCTGCCTCTTTATCGCGGAAATATTCCTTTTTGAGCGTATCGGGATCGTACTCGAAATGTCCCGTTACGAAGATCTGACGGCCGCGCGCCGTAGCGATCACGGCAACGCCGGCCTCCTCGGAGCTGGCTAGTATCTTCAGCTCAGGCACTGCCTCGATGTCCTCACGGCGATTGCAGGTGTGGCGCGAATGCGGCACGGCAAAGACGTCGTCAAAGCCGCGGAACAGAATGGAAAGCTTGTGGTCCAGCGTGTGCGGAAAAACGCCGAACAGCTTTTTGTCCATTTGATACTTTGGAATACCGTAGTGATAATACAAGCCCGCCTGCGCCCCCCAGCAGATGTGGAAGGTACTCGTTACGTGCGTCTTGCTCCACTCCATGATCTCACAGAGCTCGGGCCAATAGTCGACCTCCTCAAAGTCCATATGCTCCACGGGCGCGCCCGTGATAATGAGTCCGTCGTATTTCTTATCCTTGACCTCGTCAAAGGTCTTGTAAAACGCGAGCATATGCTCCTCGGAAATATGCGTTGCCTTGTGCGAGGCCGTCTGCAGGAGCTCCAGCTCGACCTGAAGCGGCGTATTGCCGATGAGTCGTGCGATCTGCGTTTCGGTCACGATCTTCGTCGGCATGAGGTTGAGCATCAGGATCTTCAAAGGACGAATATCCTGCGTGATCGCGCGCGTCTCGGTCATGACGAAGATGTTTTCGTCCAGCAGCACCTGCGTGGCGGGCAATAAATTGGGGATTTTAATGGGCATTGCTGCCACCTCCAAATTTCAGTCGTTCAATGCGTCCAGTGCCTGCTTGATGTCGGCGATGAGATCGTCGGCGTTTTCAATGCCGCACGAAAGGCGTACGAGATCGCCCGAAATGCCTGCGGCCACGAGCTCATCCTCGTTCATCTGTCTATGCGTAGCGCTTGCGGGGTGCAGGCAGCAGGTTCTCGCATCGGCCACGTGCGTTTCAATGGCCGCTATCTTCAGGTTGCCCATGAACTTCTCTGCCATGGCTCTGCCGCCCTTGACACCGAAGCTGACGACGCCGCACGTACCGTTCGGCATATATTTTTGCGCGAGGTCGTAGTATTTGTCTCCCTCCAAGCCGGGATAGGTGACCCACGAGATACGGTCGTCGGACTTGAGGAACTTGGCCACAGCCAAACCATTCTCGCAATGTCTCTGCATGCGAACGTGCAGGCTCTCAAGGCCGAGATTGAGCAAAAAGGCATTTTGCGGTGCCTGGATTGCACCGAAATCGCGCATCAGCTGAGCCGTTGCCTTGGTAATAAACGCACCCTCGAGGCCGAAGCGCTCGGTATAGGTCACGCCGTGATAGCTCTCATCGGGCGTGCAAAGGCCTGCAAACTTCTCGGGATACTTCGTCCAATCAAACTTACCCGAATCGACGATACAACCGCCCACGGCCGCGCCGTGACCGTCCATATACTTGGTCGTCGAGTGCGTGACAATATCCGCGCCCCACTCAAAGGGACGGCAGTTGACGGGCGTCGCAAAGGTGTTG
>CAYULZ010000069.1:0-8876 GCA_964445865.1 uncultured Lachnospiraceae bacterium
AGGTTTCGGGATTGTAAGCAGTTGCGAACATAATATTTTCCTCCGTAAAAATAATAGTCGTCCGCGCGCATCGCGCATGTAAATTCATTTTATTATACACCATTTTTTATACAATTTCAAGACCTTTTCAATATTTTTTTCAAAATTCCGAAAATAATCGATCAAAATACCCGAAAAAGGGCAGTTGGAATAAAAATAGTTGTACGGATTCCCCCAAAATTCCAAAAAACATTGACAAACGACGAAAAAAAGTATATAATAATATATTATTATTGATGTATTTTTCAGAAAGGTTACCATATCATGAAAAGCATGACTGCCTTTGGCAGAGCCAGACGTACCGTTGGCGGAAAGGATATCACCGTCGAGATCAAATCGGTCAACAACCGCTTTTTTGATTGCTCGGTCAAGCTCCCCCGCGCGTTCTCCTTCTTGGAGGAAAAAATCAAGCCGCACCTGCAATCGCAAGGCATTGCCCGCGGCAAGGTAGATGTCTTTATCACCGTTGACGTAATCGACACCCCCGACGTGTCCTTTGCCATTGACGAGGGATACGCCTCCGCATACATTGCCGCGCTTCGCGAGCTCGGCGAGAAATTTGGTCTGCGCGACGATGTCAGTGTGATGAGCGTGGCGCGCATGAGTGACATTTTCGTTATCAAAAAGAGCGAAGAGGACACCGAAAAGGATTGGGCAGATGTTTGCGTTGTGCTCGACGAAGCACTGGCCCATTTCATGGCAGGCCGTGAGCGAGAGGGTGCCAACATTGAGGTTGACCTGTGCGCCAAGATCGAGAATATCCGACGCATGGTTGTAAGAATCACCGACCTTTCCCGCGATGACATCGAGGGCTACCGTGAAAAGCTCGAGACGCGTCTGCGAGAGATCCTCTCGGATAACAAGATCACCTTTGACGAGAATCGGATCCTGACCGAGTGTGCCGTCTTTGCCGACCGCGTCGCCATCGACGAGGAGCTCGTTCGCCTCAACTCGCATTTCGACGGCTTCCGGGATATTCTTCAGGGTGCAGAGCCCATGGGCCGCAAGCTCGACTTTCTCATCCAGGAGATGAACCGTGAGACGAACACCATCGGCTCCAAATGTCAGAACGCCATCATCGCCCGTC
The DNA here is from genome assembly GCA_964445865.1 of uncultured Lachnospiraceae bacterium. Lineage (GTDB taxonomy): Bacteria > Bacillota > Clostridia > Oscillospirales > CAG-272 > HGM12713. The sequence continues at coordinate 1,127 of CAYULZ010000069.1, forward strand.
TCGTGGTCGATATCAAGTGCGAGCTTGAAAAGATCCGTGAGCAGATCCAGAACATCGAATAAAGGAGGACCGAATCATGAAATTTATCAACATCGGCTTTGGAAACATGGTTTCCGCCGACCGCATCGTCTCGATCGTCAGCCCCGATTCCGCCCCCATCAAGCGTCTGATTCAGGACGCCAAGGATCTCGGCCGTGTCATCGACGTTTCCTGCGGCCGCCGCACCCGCGCGGTCATCATCACAGACAGCGAGCACATCATTCTCTCCGCAATTCAGTCCGAAACCATTGCCAACCGTCTGGACAACGGCGTGGATACCGATGACGATATTGAGGAATGAGCAGGACAGGAAAGGATATACGATGATAAAAAAAGGATTAATGATCGTCATATCGGGCCCCGCAGGTAGTGGCAAGGGCACGGTCAATGCCCATCTGCTCTCGCGTGACGATTTCGTCTATTCAGTCTCCGCAACCACGCGTGAGCCCCGCCCCGGCGAGGTGGACGGTGTCAATTACCGCTTTCTCTCCCGTGAGGAATTTCTCCGCCGCATTAATGCGGGCGATATGCTCGAATACACCGAATACTGCGGCAATTTTTACGGCACGCCCCGCAAGGAAGCCGAGGCCGTACTCAACAGCGGCAAAAATCTGCTGCTTGAGATCGAGGTAGAGGGGGCACAGAACATCAAGGCCGCCTATCCCGACGCCGTGCTGATCATGCTTCTTCCCCCCTCGTTTGCCGTGCAGGAGCAGCGTCTCCGCAGCCGTGGCACCGAGACCGAGGAAAAGATCCTCGCGCGCCTTACCCGCACGCGGGAGGAGGTCGCTCTCGCAGACCACTACGATTACGTGGTTTACAATTACGACGGCAAGGCCGCCGAGGCTGCCGACGAAATCCTTGCGATCGTGCGTGCCGAATACGACGCGCTCCGCCGCAACCCCACCGTAGCCAACGACTATTTTGCCGGCTGCTGAATGAATCCCCTTCCCTGATGAAAAAATATAACAAAACATAAATTGATAAGAAAAAAAGGAGAATTGCCATGCTTTATCCCACCATTCAAGATTTGACGAAGGACGAATACAACCGCTATGAGCTCGCGCTCGCAACCGCGAAGTGTGCTCGCATCATCACGGGCGAATACGTCAAACAGCGCGAGGCTGCCGAGAAGGCCGCCACTGGCAACAAGGAGACCGATCGCAGCCTGATGAGCATGATCAACAAGGAATACAGAGACGAAAAGGCCGTCAAGAACGCCATCACCAAAATCCATGCCGGCGAATACAAGATCGTCCGTGAGGAGCTCGCCGAGGAGGACGCCGAGGTTGTCGTAGCCGAGGCCGAGGAGAATCAAAACGCAGACTGACTTTTTTCATTCGGAGGATCGCCATGTCCGAATACGCAGGCATTTATCTGCTCGATAACCCTTATTTTATCGACAACGCCTTTGATTATTTTTTGCCGCCCGATCTTCGTGACGCCGTCGCGCCCGGAGATTTCGTGACGGTTCCCTTTGGAACAGCCAACCGCCGCACGATGGGGTTGGTTGTTTCCTTAAAGAATACGCCCGACGACCCCACGCTTTCCTGTAAGCCCGTTCTCTCCGTCTGTGACCGTACCATGTCGCTGTCCGACGAAATGATGGGCCTTTGCTTTTTTATCAAAGCCCAGACGCTTTGCACGCTTGGCGATGCCGTGCGTGCCATGGTTCCCGCGTCGGCGCTCTCACACGTACGCGAATGCTATCGCGTGCTCGGCCCCAAGGCGGGAGAGGACGTCGATCCGACCGCGCGTCTCGTTTGCGATTTCATTCGTGAAAAGGACGGCGCAACGGCCGAGCTTTTGAAGTCCAAATTCGGCCCTGCTGCGCTTCCGTCGTTGAAAAAGCTACTTGACGCGGGCTATATCGAAAAGGATTTTTCTCTGCATTCGGCTTCCGAAAAGCAGGAAACGGTATACGAACTCGCACAGGACGGCGCCGCGACCCGTCTGATTTTAGAGGGTAGCAACCCGTCGGTCAAGCTACGCTCGGCCGCCCACGCGGCCATTCTCTCGACGCTCTCGGAAAAATGGGAGGTCGGCGAGAGGGAGTTTGACGAGCGTACGCTGACCGCGCTTTGCGGCGTATCGCCCGCATCGATCAAATCCCTGTGCGAAAAAGGCTTGCTCCGCAAGACGAAGCGGACGGTCGATCGCAGTATTCTCGTTACGGCCGAGGCCGAGGCACGCGAGATCGTGCTCAATGAGGAGCAAACGGCCGCCTATGAAACCCTCACGGCTCTTGCCGACTCGGGTGAGCCGAAGGCCGCACTGTTGCACGGTGTCACGGGAAGCGGTAAAACGAGTGTCATGCTTCGCACCATCGACCATGTGCTCGCGAGCGGCCGTAGCGTAATCGTGCTTCTGCCCGAGATCGCGCTCACGCCGCAATCGCTTGCCATCTTCTGCTCGCGCTACGGCGAACGGGTCGCCATCGTGCATTCCGGACTTTCGGCGGGCGAACGCTTCGACACCTATCGCCGCATCAAAAGCGGCCGTGCCGACGTGGTCATTGGCACCCGCTCCGCCGTCTTTGCTCCCTTGCCGCATCTCGGCATGATCGTCATTGACGAGGAGCAGGAGCACACCTACAAATCCGACATGAACCCGAAATATCACGCGCGCGACATCGCGCGCTATCGCTGCGCACATCATCGCGCGCTGATGCTTCTGGCGAGCGCCACGCCCTCCTTTGAAAGCTACACGAAGGCACAAAAGGGCGTATATACGCTGATCGAACTGAAAAATCGCTACGGTGATGCCAAGCTCCCCACGACCACAGTCGTGGATATGCGGCGCGAAACGGCGGCGGGTAATACCTCGCCCTTGAGTGCCCTGCTCTGCCGCAAGCTCGTGGAAAACCACGCCGCAGGCAACCAGTCGATTCTTTTTTTGAACCGCCGCGGCTACAACAACTTTTTGTCCTGCCGCACGTGCGGTAAGCCGATCCAATGCCCGAAGTGCTCGGTCTCCATGGCCTATCACACCTTTGGACACTCCTACGATCAGGGCGAGCTTCGCTGTCATTGGTGCGGCTATCGCTCCCCACCGCCCAAGGTCTGCCCCGATTGCGGCAGTGAGCATCTGTCGCGCATGGGCTACGGCACGCAGCGCATCGAGCAGGAGCTTTCCTCTCTGCTTCCCACAGCGCGCATTCTGCGCATGGACGCCGATACCACGACCTCGCGCTTCTCCTACGAAAGCATCCTCGGACAGTTCCGCCGCCACGAGGCCGACATTCTGCTCGGCACGCAAATGGTCACAAAAGGACACGATTTTCCCGACGTCACACTCGTCGGCGTGCTCCTCGCAGACACCTCGCTCTATCTGGACGACTATCGGGCGAGCGAGCGCACCTTTTCGATGCTGACGCAGGTCATCGGCCGAGCGGGTCGTGCCAAAAAGGCGGGCGAAGCGATCATTCAGACCGCCAATCCCGACAACGACTGCATTCGGCTATCCTGCGCGCAGGATTATAAAACCTTTTACGAAAATGAGATCCGCCTGCGCCGCGCCCTGCAATTTCCGCCCTATTGCGACATTGCGCTCCTGACGCTGACCTCGGCCGAGGAGGCCGAGCTCGTCAAGGCCGCGTCGATTTTGCACCGCGAATTTTTAACGCTTCATCAAAAGGCATATGCCGAGCTCCCTATCGACGCATTCGGCCCCTTTGAAGCTCCCGTTTATCGCGTGGAAAACCGATACCGCATGCGTATGGTCGTCAAGTGTGTACTCAACAAGCGAAGCCGAGAGCTCTTCTCGCGTCTGTTGCAGAGCTTTTCAAAATCGGGGATTCGCGGCTTGAACCTTTCGGTGGATTTTAACCCATCCAATCTTTAACATATTGTGAAAGTGAGTGTATTATGGCAAAGCTGAAAATACTAAAAATCGGAGACGATACCCTGCGCCGCGTTTGCCGTCCTGTGGACGCCGTCACGCCGCGCATCTTAACGCTGCTCGACGATATGGTCGAGACCATGCGTGCTGCCGACGGTGTCGGTCTCGCCGCACCGCAGGTCGGCATTCTGCGCCGTATCGTCGTCATCGAAACACCCGACGAGGGTCTGTTTGAGCTGATCAACCCGAAGATCATCGCCTATTCGGGCGAGCAGGAGACCGAAGAAGGCTGCTTGTCCGTGCCCGGTCGTTGGGGTGTGACCCGCCGTCCGATGCACGTAACGGTACGCGCCATGAACCGCAAGGGTGAGACCGTGACCTACACGGGCTCGGGACTGCTTGCCAAGGCCTTTTGCCACGAAATCGACCATCTCGACGGCAAGCTTTACGTCGATTGCGCGATCCGCATGGATTCCTGACGGAGGCGACCGATGAACGTACTCTTTATGGGCACGCCTGATTTCGCGTGCTTTTCCCTCTCTGCTCTGCTTGGCTCGTCTCACCGCGTCACGGCGGTCGTCACACAGCCCGACAAGCCGCGCGGACGCGGCTATACGCTGACGCCGCCGCCCGTCAAGGTTGCGGCACTCGAGGCGGGACTTCCCGTCTATCAGCCGACGACGCTTCGCGATGAAGCCTTCGCTTCCCTTCTGGAGGAAACCAACCCCGATGTGATCGTCGTCGTCGCCTACGGAAAAATTCTGCCGCAGAACGTACTCGACTACCCGAAATACGGGTGCATCAACGTGCATGGCTCTCTGCTGCCTCAATATCGCGGCGCCGCTCCCATGCAGCGCGCCATCATCGACGGCTGTGCCGTGACGGGCATTACGACCATGTATATGGCCGCAGGGCTTGACACGGGTGACATGCTGTTACGCGAGGAGTGTCCGATCGCCGATGAGGACAATTTTGAGACGATTCACGACAAGCTCGGCGCGCTCGGCGCGTCGATGATCGTCCGCACACTCGATGAGCTGGAAAAGGGCGCTCTTTCCCGTATCCCGCAGAACGAGTCCGAGGCAACCTATGCCGCCAAGATCCTCAAGGAGGACTGCCTCGTTTGCTTTGACAACGACGCGCGCACGGTGCACAATCTCATTCGCGGGCTCTCGCCCATTCCGCTCGCCTTTACGCACACGCCCGACGGCAAGCTCTTAAAGCTCGTTTCGGCCGTGATTGCCGACGAGGACACGCCGCACGACGTCCCCGGCAAAGTGCTCTCGCTGGACGGCGGCATCACCGTCGCCTGCCGATGCGGTGCGATCACCCTGTTGCAGGTCCTGCCCGAGGGCAAGGGACGGATGTCGGCCGCCGACTTTATCCGCGGCCGCAAGATCGCGCTCGGTGATATCCTCTCCTGATTTTTTATTGAAAGGAAAATTCCATGTTATTTGGATGGTTTTATTTTGACTGGACGGTTCTCATCGTCCTTCCCGCGCTGATCATTTCGGTCTGGGCACAGATCAAGGTCAGCACCACGTTTAACAAATATGCCAAGCTTTACAGCAAGCGCGGCATGACGGGTGCGGACGCCGCACGCCGCATTCTCGACAGTCATGGTCTGCACAACGTAAAGGTCGAGCATATTCGCGGTCAGCTGACCGACCACTATGATCCGCGCGAAAATGTCATTCGCCTTTCCGATGCCGTTTACGGCTCGGTCAGTGCCGCCGCCATCGGCGTGGCCGCGCACGAGGCGGGGCACGCCGTGCAGCACGCGACCGGCTATTTTCCCATTCGCGTACGATCGGCTGCCATTCCCGCGACGCGCTTCGGCTCGATGCTGGCCATTCCGATCTTCTTCATCGGTCTGATTTTCGCAAGCCCCGCCCTTTTGCTCGCGGGCATTGCGCTCTATTCGCTCGTGGCCTTCTTCCAGCTCGTCACGCTCCCCGTGGAGTTCAACGCCTCGGCACGCGCCATTCGCGTGCTCCGCTCGTCGGGCATGCTCTCCGAGGAGGAGCTTGCGGCCTCAAAAAAGGTATTGACCGCCGCCGCACTGACCTACGTCGCGGCGCTGCTGACCTCGCTTCTGACTCTCCTCCGTCTGCTCGTTCTCGCGGGCGGACGAAGCAACCGTCGCTGACACGCGCTTAAAATTTATCTCTCGGAGTCACTATGAACCCAAGAAAACTCGCACTTGACCTCTTGGTCAAGGCAGAAAAAAACGGTCAATACACCAACATTGCACTCGACCGCGCCCTGTTCGCCTCGGATCTGTCCGAGGCCGACCGCGCGCTCTGCGCGATCTTGTTTTACGGCGTGATTGAGCAGCGGATCGCCCTCGACTACCGCCTTGCCGCACTCTCGTCGCGCCCGCTTCGCGAGCTCGACGCGACGGTGCTCGGCGCGTTGCGTCTGGGACTTTATCAGCTGACCGCGCTCGACCGCATTCCCCCGCACGCCGCAATCTACGAAACGGTCGCGCTCTGCCCCAAAAAGAGTGCGGGCTTTGTCAATGCCATTTTGCGCGCACACACGAGAATCCCCGAGACGCCGCTTCCCGACAAGGAGCACGAGCCCGTTCGCTGTCTCTCGATCCGCTATTCGGTTTGCGAGCCCTTGGCAGACAAGCTCCTTGCCATTTACGGCATGAGCCGCGCCGAGTCGCTTCTCGATGCGTTTTCACACAATCCCGCAACGACGGTTCGCGTCAATACCCTCAAAATCAGCCGCGACGCGCTTGCCGCGCACCTGAACGGTGCAGAGCCGACTGCGCTTTGCCCCGCAGGACTTCGCGTACACGGTGCGCTTCGCTCGCTGTACGGCTTTGACGACGGACTTTTCTTCGTACAGGACGAGGCCTCCCAGCTCTGTGTCGAGGCATTGGATGCGCAAGCGGGCGACGTCGTGCTCGACATCTGCGCTTGCCCCGGCTCGAAAAGCTTCGGCTCGGCCATTCGCATGGGCAACGCGGGTGAGGTGCACGCCTTTGATCTCCATGAAAAAAAGCTTTCGCTCGTCGTATCGGGCGCGCAAAAGCTGGGTATAACCATATTGAACGCTACGGCGCACGACGGCAGAGATTTTCTGCCTGAATGGGAGGGACGCGCCGACCGCGTGCTCTGTGACGTTCCCTGCTCCGGCTTTGGCGTCATTGCCAAGAAGCCCGAGCTTCGTTATAAGGATCCTGCCGTGTCTGCCGCGCTTCCCGACATTCAGCTCGCCATTTTGGAAACGGCCTCTCGCTACGTAAGCCCCGGCGGCACACTCGTCTATTCGACCTGCACGATCTTCCCCGAGGAAAACGAGGACAACGTAGCACGATTTCTCGCGTCCCACCCCGAATTTTCCCTCACTCCCTTCCGCGCAGGTGCGCTCGATTGCCCCGAGGGGCAGATCACACTCCTGCCTGACCGCCATCCCACCGATGGCTTCTTCATCGCTAAATTGACAAAGAAGGAAACGAAATGAACGACGCACCAAAAACCGATCTGCTCTCCCTCTCCCCTGCGGAGCTGGAGGCTCTGATGCTCTCGATCGGAGAGCCCAAATACCGCGCGTCACAGCTTTTTACCCAGCTTCATCGAGGCCTTGCGCCGAGTGAGATGACCAACGTAGGAAAGGCCACGCGCGAAAAGCTCGACGCTGTCAGCTACTGTCATTTTCCCACCGTACGCCGCAAGCTTGTATCGGCCATCGACGGCACGGTCAAATATTTATTTGAGCTGCGCGACGGCCATTGCGTGGAAAGCGTCGTCATGAAATACAAGCACGGCAACACCATCTGCATCTCCTCACAGGTCGGTTGCCGCATGGGCTGTGCCTTCTGCGCCTCCACCATCGGCGGCAAGGTGCGCGATCTTGC
>CAYULZ010000070.1:0-8806 GCA_964445865.1 uncultured Lachnospiraceae bacterium
GATCACCTTCGTGCAAAAAGCCGAAAATCTGGATTTTCCCGAAGCGGTGGAATATCTTGCCAACCGCGCGGGATTGCCTCTCCCCAAGGAAAGCGAGGGGGCGGCGTTTGGCGGCGGACTGACGCGCAAGCGTGTTTACGAAATGAATCTCGAAGCCGCGAAATTTTTCCGTGCGTGTCTGTTTGATCCCGCAATTGGCGAGGCGGGGATGCGTTATTTCCACGGGGAGCGCGGTCTTTCGATGGCAACGATCAAGCATTTCGGGCTTGGGTTTGCGCCCAACAGCTGGAATTCGCTCACCGATCATATGCACCGTCTGGGCTATTCAGACGACGAGCTGATCGCCGCCTGCCTGTGCGGACGGAGCCAAAAAACGGGACGCGCCTATGATTATTTCCGCAACCGTGTGATGTTTCCTATCATCGACCCTTCGGGCAACGTGGTGGCGTTCGGCGGCAGAGTGATGGACGATTCCAAACCCAAGTATCTGAACTCCTCGGACACGCCCGCATTTAAGAAAAGCAAGCAGTTGTTCGCGCTCAATTTTGCGAAGAACTGTTGTGCCGAGAAAATGATCCTGTGCGAAGGATATATGGACGTCATCGCGCTTCATGCCGCGGGCTTTGAGTATGCCGTGGCAACGCTGGGAACCGCGATCACGCCCGAGCATGCGCGGATCTTTTCCAAGTACACCCAAAAGGTGATCATTTCGTACGATTCGGACGAGGCGGGACAGAACGCCGCGAATAAGGCGATGAAGATCCTTGGTGAAGTGGGAATGGAAGTGCGTGTGTTGAAATTAAACGGCGCGAAGGACCCCGACGAATACATCAAGAAGTTTGGCGCGGACCGTTTTCGGAGAACCTTGGACGAAAGCCGCACGGGCTTTGATCACAAAGCCGAGCAGATCTTCTCAAAATACGATCTGAGTATCGGCTCCGAGAAGATCAAGGCGTCCAACGCGCTTTGCGAGCTGATCGCCGAGTACTGGTCGCCCATCGAGCGCGAGATCTATCTGGCACAGATATCGGCACGGCTCGAATTACCCGTTGACGCATTGAAAAATTCGGTGGAGCAGATCCGCAGGAAGCATTCGCGTGCGTACGCACAACAGCAAAGCCGTGAGGCGCAGGCGTCGGTCAAGAATTTCGGCGACCGCATCAATCCCGATGCCGCCAAGGATCCGCGCGCCGTATCGGCGGAGGAAGCGGTTCTGGGCTTGCTGCTCACGCGTGAGGAACACCGAAGCGCGGTGGAGCGTGGTACGGTTTCGCTTACCGAAGACGATTTTATCACCGAGTTCAACCGCCGTGTGTTTCGGACGGTGATGCACTATCACGCGCAGGAATGTGGCTTGCGCGAGGAGCTTCTTGGCATGGAGTTTTCACCCGACGAGATGGGGCGGATCCAAAAAATGGAGATTGCCCGTCAGCAGTTGAGTGACAACGGCACCGATGCCTTTCTTTCGGTCGTGCAGACGTTGCGCGATATCAGGGAACAGAAAAATGCGAAGGCAGGCTCTTTGAACGATCAAATTGCTTATTTACGAAAAAAAAGAAAATCTACATAAAGGATGGTAAACAGTATGAATATGATGAATGAAAACGAAGCGGCAATTGAAACCGCAGAGAATGTAGAGCAGGGCAAGGCACCCGAGAAAAAATCCAGTGTGGATAGCCTGATCGAAAAGGGCAAGAAGGGTAAGCTTTCCGCCAGCGACCTCGACGAGGCGATGGAGGAAATGGATTTTGATGTTGACAGCATCGATAAACTGTATGAAACGCTTGAGGACAACGGCATCGTTCTGACGGGGGAGATCTCCACCGAAGAAATGAACGAGATCGAGAGCGAGGTCGAAAAATTCGGTGCGGGCGAAAATATGGAGCGCGTGCTGGAGCAGGAAGGTCTTTCGATCGACGACCCCGTCAGACTCTATCTCAAGGAGATCGGTAAGGTCCCGCTGCTGACCACCGAGCGCGAGCGCGAGCTTGCCGAGCGCATGATGAACGGCGACAATGCCGCGAAGACCGAGCTGGTTGAGGCAAACCTGCGTTTGGTTGTCAGTATCGCAAAGCGCTACGTCGGACGCGGAATGTTTTTCCTTGATCTGATCCAGGAGGGTAACCTGGGTCTTATGAAGGCGGTGGACAAGTTCGACCACACCAAGGGATATAAATTCTCGACCTACGCAACCTGGTGGATCCGCCAGGCGATCACCCGCGCCATTGCCGATCAGGCAAGAACGATCCGTATTCCCGTTCATATGGTAGAAACGATTCATAAGGTGTCGCGTTATTCGCGTCAGATGCTCCAGGAGCTGGGACGCGAGGCAACTCCCGAGGAGATCGGCGAAAAGATGGGGATGACCGCTGAAAAGGTCCGAGAGATCATGAAGATCGCCCAGGATCCCGTTTCTCTGGAAACCCCGATCGGCGAGGAAGAAGACAGCCACCTCGGTGATTTTATCCCCGATGACGATACGCCCTCGCCCGCAGAAGCTACCTCTACAAATATCCTGCGCGAGGAGCTGGAAAAGCAGCTGCACACCCTGACCCCCCGTGAGGCGCACGTGATCAAGCTGCGCTTCGGGCTGTACGACGGAAAGACCCGTACGCTGGAGGAGGTTGGCAAGGAATTTGACATTACCCGTGAGCGTATTCGTCAGATCGAGGCTAAGGCATTGCGTAAATTGCGTCATCCTAGCCGTGCTCGCCATCTTCGCGGCTTTTTGGATTAATGCGGAAAATCGTCAAAATATCTAAACACGGTTGCTGAAAATTGTTAAAAACAAATAGCAAAAACGGCATTTGTTTCAAAACAAAAATGGGCAATCTGTATAAAATGACGATTGTTTTGCGAAAAGCGGTCGGCCGACAAACGAAAAACGGCTCAAAAACGCTTGATGCAACAAAAAAATGACTTGACATTTTGGTAATTTTAGTGTAAAATATATTGGTAATTTAGTATTCGGCGATTTGTGTTTTTTAGCTGAATTTTTCAAGGAGGAAGAAAATGAACAAGAAACTCATATGCCTTCTTTTGAGTGTGATCATGCTGTTGAGCGTTGTCTTGACGTCGTGTGGCGAAAAAGATGATGAGGATGAATTGGACAACATCACGGAAGAGGCCTCTGCTTCTGCCGTTACCCTTTCGATGTATTTGATGTCCGAGTCACCTGTCAGTCCCGAGCAGGAGCTGGCCATCGAAAATGCGGTGAATAACATCACTAAGGCCAAGTTCAAGGCAAAATTGGATTTGACGTTCCTGACCAAGGACAATTACTATACCGTTCTTGAGGAAAATCTGAAGAAGCAGTCTGAAAATGCAGACCTTTACTTTACCGAGGAGGAGGTCGAAACCGAGTCCGAAACCGAAGTGGACGATCTCGGTATCGAGACCTTGAAGTATCCGGCTCTTAAGCCCAATCAGGTCGACATCTTCTATTTTTCTGGTTATGATAAGTACGTTTCGTATTACAACGATAACTACTTGAATTCGCTTGCTACCGAGGTAGACGGTGACGCGAAGGCGCTGAAGGCTTATCTGACGCCCTCACTGCTGAACTACATGAAGAGTGTGAACGGCGGTCTTTACGCCATTCCTACGAATCGCCCGATCGGCCAGTATACATATCTGCTCCTGAACAAGGATGTGCTGAATCAGATGTATTACGATACCGAGAACAGCGAGTTTACCTCCTTGACCTGCGAAAACGTTCAGGATATTCTTTCGTATGTGGTCGCTTCCGGTCTGGACGATACCTACGTTCCGCTTCATTCCTTTACGGGTGAGATCGACGTTTTGAATTATCAGTATTGGGGCGTTGATGAAAACGGATTTTTGTCGAATGATTTTTCGATCCTTGGCGGCGCGATCGATCCCACTTGGGAGCTGGCAAAGGAAGGCTCGTATTCTCCTGTCAACAGCGTATTTTCCGATCCGGCCTATCTCTCGCAGCTCTCCGTTCTGATGGAGTACAGACGTGCCGGCTATTATAACGCCGAGGCTGTTGCAAGCGGCAAGGATTTCGCGGTTGGTTATATTAAGGGCGGTGCCGAGCTTGTGGAGCAGTATGACGACAAGTACGAGGTCGTTCCGGTGGCTATGCCTACGCTGTATACGCAGGATCTGTATCAGAACATGTTTGGCGTCAGCGCCTATTCCATGGATCTTGGCCGAAGCATGGACGTGATTACGTATCTCAATACCGATGAGGAATTCCGCAATCTGATCCAGTACGGTATCGAGGGAGAGAACTACGAGCTGGTAAGCTCCTCTGTGCTCGACGTCAACGGCGATCCCTATAAGCAGGTTAAGTATCTCGATAACAAGTACCGTATGGATGTAAACAAGACGGGTAACGTTCTGTTGGCGTATACCACGGTCGATCAGAATCCCTTGCTCCGTGAGTATGCCAAGGAGCAGAACCGTGACATCAAGATCTCGTATAGCATGGGCTTGCAGCTCGATTATAACGAGATGATCATACATGCGGATTATTTCCAGGAAATGCGCACGCTTTCCAAGACGCTCTTGGACGAATACATGGCTAAGACTGCTTCCGAGTTGACGAATGAATATATAAAGACGCTTGACGAAGAACGTGTTAGAACATCGTGGGGCTTCTCTCACCATACGAATAAGGACGCGACCAGAGACGAAATCTACGAAAAGGACGGATGTTCGTTTATCCTTCTCTACTATACGTGGTTGGAGGACAAGGGAATCTACGTTCCTCCGAAGGATCCTGAGGAGTAATAATCGTTGTTAAAAATCAAAAGAGGCGGGTTGCCGAATCGGTAACTCGCCTCTGCTTATGTTGGGAGATGGGTATGAAATATACGCATGTGATTTGGGATTTTAACGGCACGGTGCTGAACGACGTCGACGCAGGAATCCGTGCGGTGAACGTTCTGTTAGCGGCACGCGGACTGCCGACGCTTGCAGACGCCGATGCTTACCGTCGGGTGTTTCACTTTCCGATCAAAAGCTACTATCAGACGCTTGGCTTTGACTTTGAAAGGGAGCCTTACGAGGAGCTGGCTCCGCAATGGGTGGCACTTTATTTGCAATATTCTGCCGATGCACCGCTGTGTCCGCACGTGAACGAAACGCTGGCTGCGCTTCGCGCGCGCGGCTTATCACAAACGCTTCTGTCAGCAACTGAGCAGGGCATGCTCCGCTTGCAGGTGAACGCCCTGGGACTTGACGGTTATTTCGACGAGATGCTTGGCCTCGACCATATTCACGCCCATTCCAAGCTCGCGTTGGCGCGCGCATGGCGCGAGGCGCATCCCCATGTCAAGGCCTTTATGGTTGGTGATACCGAGCACGATTTTGAAGCCGCAGAGGCAATGAATATGGATTGCTTTTTGATCGTGGGCGGCCATCAGCCCCGGGAAACGCTTCTCGGTACGGGAGCGCTTGTGTTCGACTCCCTGCAAGAGGCCTACGCGTATTGGCTTCGCGAAAAATTGATATAAAAAGGTGCTTGTGCAACGTTGCACAAGCACCTTTTTGTTGACCCCATCAGCGATTGCGGATCAGGTCGGACATATTGTACATACCGGCAGACTTTCCGGCGAGATAAACGGCCGCGCGCAGCGCGCCGTTTGCGAAGATCTCACGCGACATAGCCGAGTGCGAAAGGGTAATCATTTCCTGATTGCCTGCGAAGATGACCTCGTGCTCGCCGACGATCGTGCCGCCGCGCACCGAGTGAATGCCGATCTCACGGCTCTCGCGCTTCTTCCGTACGCTGTGGCGGTCGTATACGTATGCCGACTCCTCGCGTGTATCGGCGATCGCATCGGCGATCATCAGTGCAGTTCCGCTCGGTGCATCCAGCTTTTGATTGTGATGCTTTTCTACAACCTCGACATCAAAATCCAACCCCAAGGTCTCGGACGCCGTACGGCAAAGCTCGATGAGCAGATTGATGCCGATGGACATGTTGCCCGAAAAGAAGATCGGGATCTCCTTGGCGAGCTTTTGCATTTCGGCACGCTCCTCGTCGGTGTGGCCCGTGGTAGCCACGACGATCGGCGTTCCCGTCTTTGTGGCGTATTCTGCCAACGTGTGGAGTGCCGTGTGGTGCGAAAAATCCACGATGACATCGGCCTTGCCTGGGAATTCATGGATCGAGCCGTAGACGGGGAAGGTGCAGGCAGGTGCCACCGAGGCGGCGTTGATGTCCACGCCTGCTACAATGCGAACGGCATCGGAGGTCTGCGTTGCGCGAATGATGGCTTGCCCCATACGGCCGCCGCATCCGCTCAATATGATATTCGTCATAAGGACGTTCCTTTCTTTTTTTCTTCCGATAACGATTACAGAAGGCCGTATTCCTTCATAATGGCGATCAGCTTCTCCTTGTTGGCATCGGCCATCTCACAAAGAGGCAGACGCATCTCCACGTCGCAGAAGCCGAGCTCGGCCATGGCGGTCTTGACGGGTACGGGGTTGACCTCGCAGAAGAGGGCGTTGATCAGCTTCAGATACTGCAGCTGCATGTGTGCGCCACCCTTGAAATTGCCGTCCAGACAAAGCTGAACCATGTCGTGCGTTTCCTGAGGAAGTACGTTGGAGAGCACCGAAATGACACCCTTGCCGCCGAGCGACATGATCGGAACGATCTGGTCATCGTTGCCCGAGTAGATGTCAAGGCTGTCACCACACTCGGCCATCAGCTCGGCAATCGCGCTGAGGTTACCGGAGGCTTCCTTCACGGCGACGATGCGCTCGTGCTTGGCGAGCTCCTTGTAAACAGGAAGGGTAATGTTACAGCCCGTACGGGAGGGAACGTTGTAAAGAATGATCGGCTTGTCAGTCTTGTCGGCCGTCTCGAGGAAGCTCTTAATGAGTCCCTTCGGCGTGGCTTTGTTGTAGTAGGGCGTGACGAGCAGAAGGGCATCGGCACCGATCTCGCAGGCGTACTGCGAAAGCTCAATGCCGTAGGCCGTGTCGTTCGAGCCCGTGCCCGCAATCACGGGAACTCTACCCGCGACCTTTTCTACTACGTATTTCATGCACTCGCAGTGCTCCTCGTGGGTCAGCGTAGCGGCCTCACCCGTCGTGCCTGCGACCACGATGGCATCAATATGGTTGGCGATCTGGTGCTCGATGATCTTGCCAAAGCGATCGTAATCGATCTTGCCCTGCTTGAAGGGGGTAACGATGGCGGTTCCTGCACCGGTAAAGATAGTTTGCTTTTGCTTGCTCATAATTCGAAAATTCCTTTCTGCCTTGGGGGAAAACCCCGAATTTGCAAAGATTTCCATATAAAAAACAAAAAACCGGTTGAAAACCAGCTGAAATTGTACTATAATATAGGCATATGGCATACACCTACGGTCCAATAACAGATAGCTCTCCATCACATTTTGCATGATGACAATCAAACGGCTATTGACCGCCTGACCAGCACACGTTGCCGCCGCCGACACCGTGCCTTCGGCAAAGTACCCTCACCGTGTTACCTGCAAGCGGTCGCGGCGACCTTGGCAACGGGTAGTGACACTTTGCGCCTCTATCATAATTATATGTTTCTTTGATATTATGATAGCATAACTTTGTCTGTCTGTCAATATTTTTTGCAAAAAAATTCGGAAAGAAAAGAAGAATAAAAACGAGGATCCTATGACGATTATCAACGATAAAAAACCGACCGACCTGAAAACGTCCGACTTTTATTACGACCTGCCCGAGCGCCTCATCGCCCAGCATCCCTGCGAGCAACGCGACGGCTCGCGCCTGATGGTGCTCGACCGTGAAAACGGCTCGATCACGCACCGCCATTTTTACGATATTCTTGACTACCTTCGCGAGGGCGACGTGCTCGTCGTCAACGACTCGAAGGTCATTCCCGCACGCCTGTACGGACATGCCGAGGGCAGAGAAGAGGCCAAACTCGAGCTGCTGCTCTTGCGTCAGCACGCGCTCGATACGTGGGAAACGCTCGTCAAGCCGGGCAAGCGTGCACGTATCGGTTCGCGCGCGGTGTTCGGCGACGGTCTGCTTGTGGGCGAGGTCGTCGACATTCTCGAGGAGGGCAACCGCCTCATCCGCTTTGAATACGACAAAACGAAATACGCGAACATATACGAGATTTTAAACGTCATCGGCATGATGCCCCTGCCGCCCTACATTACCGAGCAGCTGCACGATAACGCGCGGTATCAGACGGTCTACGCACGCGAGGAGGGCTCGGCGGCCGCCCCGACGGCGGGACTGCACTTTACCCCCGAATTGCTTGAAAAGATCCGTGCCAAGGGCATTCCGGTCGTACCCGTCATGCTCCACGTAGGACTTGGTACGTTCCGTCCCGTTAAGGCCGAGCGCATCGACGAGCATGTGATGCACACCGAATTTTTCTCGGTCTCCGAGGAGAGCGCACGCATCATCAACGAGTGCAAGCAAAAGGGCGGACGCCTGATCTGCGTCGGCACGACCTCCTGCCGCACGATCGAGAGCGTGGCGCGCGAGGACGGTACGGTTGAGGCCACCTCGGGCGATACGGGGATCTTTATCTACCCGGGCTACCGCTTCAAGGCGGTCGATGCCCTGATCACGAATTTCCACCTGCCCGAAAGCACGCTCCTGATGCTCGTCTCGGCACTTTACGACCGCGAGCATATCATGGAGGCCTACCGCGAAGCAGTCAAGCAAGAATATCGCTTTTTCTCCTTCGGAGACGCCTGTTTTATTTGCTAAATTATATATGATATATCATATATAATTTATGCAACGTTGCCAATTGGTAAAATCAAATAACCGATTGGTAACCTCTGCATCCCTTAAAATGTTC
>CAYULZ010000071.1:0-8593 GCA_964445865.1 uncultured Lachnospiraceae bacterium
TTATTTTTGTGAAGAGGTCCGACGAGCTCGGTGATAGCCCACGAGCGACCCATACCCGCGGTAAGCTGAATGAAGAGCTTTGCACCGGTCTTATGGATCTCGTCCATAAAGACCTTCAGCTCCTCAAACATTTTGGGGTTCTGCCAGAGCCACTTGCCCCAGAAGGTATCGCGCAAGGGCGCAATGCCGGGAATGATGAGTCCGACGTTGTTGTTGGCTCTCTCCAAAAAGAGCTTGGCGGCCTCCTTGTCAAAGTGACAGCCCGTGAGCTCAAACCAACCGAACAGAGACGTGCCGCCCATGGGGCACATGACGATACGGTTTTTGATCTCGACGTTGCCGATTTTCCAAGGAGTAAAGAGCGCCTCGTACTTGGGATCGGTTTTGTTCATACGTATTTGTTCCTTTCTCGATTTTGATGGGAGTCGCGTAGGGAATGGGATAAAGAGATTCTTTTCCTCTGTTTATTCTATTGTAGCACAAAGTTGTTGAGCTGTCAACAATTTTTGAGTATTTATCCTTTGGGATTTTTCCGTTTTTGCAAAACGTGACGAAAAAAGAGAAAGCCACTGATTTTTCAGTGGCTTTCATGGCTTATACGTCCTTGTCGAGACCGAAATACATCTGCTCCCAGATACCCTTTTCCGAGACCGTCTCGACGGGGATATCTGCCTCAAAGCGCTCGAGCGTGACTGTGCCTGTCATGCGAAGATAGCTCGGTGCCAGCTTCATTTTCTTGACGAACCAGATCATTGCCTTGCTTGCCTTGGCGCGTGCCGAGCCGTAGCCCTGATCGACGACGAAGGTTTCGATGATGTCCTCTGCCTGATAGGTCACGCGGAAATGATGCTTACCGTCGTTATAATCGTACACGAGGGTCTTGTGGTAATGCTTCTTTGTGATGGGATCAAAGGTTGCGTCACGCTGCTCATAGGTGATCGCATCGATGCTACAGCCGAGGCGCTCGCCGTTTTTATAGATCACGAAGATGGGGAAGTGCTCGTAGCCGTATTCCTCCTTGGCTGTGATGTAGCTCGAAATGACCTGGTAGTCGCCGATTTTGGCTCTGCCCCAATACCAATGGTGCATCAGCCAGAACATGCCGATGTTGCCCCAATTGTGATCGTGATAGCCCGATCCGGTCAGCGCGAGCTTTTTGCCGTTCACGGTGATGTCGGCCGTTACCTGTCCCTCGGGGACGGCGGGAAGCCATGCAAAATAGTGCTTATCGCCGAAAAAGATCTGTCCCGTCTTGTGGCGATAGCTCTTGGCGAGCCCCTCCAGTGATACGTCACAGCGGACATTGTCGTTTTCAAAATGGATCGCATAATCCTTGAGGTTGCCGATCATGGTGCTTCTGCCGATCTTGACGTAGCAACGCTTGCGCGAAAAGCGGGTATTCTTGAGGGGAGCAGAAACTTCCTCAAAGACCTCGCAATTCGGACCCGTGAGCGAGAAGGAGACGCAAGGAGCGTAGCCTGCCGTTGCCGCCGTTACGGGCTGGGAATAGAAAATGATGACGAGAGAATAGCCGCCCTCGAGCTTGGCGTCAAAGTACCACCACTCGTACTCGCCGAGCTTGCCGCTCGTGTGCAGGGCGTCCTCCTTTTGTTGGATCACATGAGGTAAAAGACCGAGCTGTTCGTAATCGGCGGGGGTATCGCCGAGACGTGCGATTTTTTTCTTCATAACACGTATCCTCCAATCGCAGATTTCGCTATATTTATTGTAACAAAATTTGCGCCGCTTGTCAACAGAAAAAGTCGGTGGACGTCCGTCCACCGACTTTTCTGGTCAATTCTTTTGCCTTCGCACCTTCCAATAGTCGTTCAGCGCGCGGATTGCTTGCCCACCCATGGGATAAAGCGCGATCATGTTAAAGACCGTCATCAGTGCAATGCCGATGTCGCCGATATCCCACACGAAGGTGTAGGTTGCCAGGCCACCGATAAAGAGCATCACGAGCGCAACGATCTTATAAATGGTCTGCGATTTCCAATTATCGCCGAACAGGTAGGCGACATTGGAGCGTGCGTAGTAGAGAATTCCGATAAAGGTAGAGAAGCAGAACAGGAAAAGCGTGATAGCCGTAAAGACCACGCCTGCGTAGCCAAAATGGTGATTCATGGCAGTCTGGAGCAGATCCATGCCCTGGCGGCCTGCGAGCACGTCCTCGGGTGCGAGGAGCATGATCATAGCGGTGCAGGTGCAGATCACGAGGGTATCGATGAATACGCCGAAGGACTGGAACAGGCCGGCCTTGGCGGGATGGCTGACATCAGCGGCCGCTGCGGCACAGGGCGCGGAGCCCGAGCCGGCCTCGTTGGAGAACAGACCGCGCTTGACGCCGTTCATCAGTGCCGCGCCGAAGCCACCGGCGACCATCTGTCGAATGCCAAAGGCTTCCTTGAAGATGCGGCCGAATACGTCGGGCAGAAGCGAGAAATTCATGACGATCACGATGATCGAGAGCAGGAAATAAAAGCCTGCCATGATGGGAACGATGATGTCGAGTACCTTGACGGTCGTGTTCTTACGCAGGACGATAACGGCCGAGATGGCGACGAGAAAGATCGTCGTGACCAGCGGCGGGAGCGAAAATGCACCCTCAAAGGAGGCCGAGACCGAGTTGCTGATAACCTGGCTGACGCCGCACCAGCAAAGCAGGCCCGAGGCCGCAAAGAGAATAGCAATGACGCTACGCTTCTTGCCCTTGGCGAAGAAGGCGTGAATGTAGTAGGCAGGGCCGCCGCGGTAACCGCCGTAGAGCGGATCCTTTTCCTTATGAATTTGCGCGAGCGTCGCCTCAATGTATGCGGTCGACGAGCCGATGAGCGCGGTGATCCACATCCAAAATACGGCACCTGCGCCGCCTGCCGAAACGGCGGCGACAACGCCAACCATGTTGCCCATACCAACGCGGGTGGCGGTTGAAACGATCAATGCCTGAAAGCCCGAGAGCGCGCCCGATTTCTTTTCCTTGTCGCTCTTCTTTTCCACCGAGATGCGGAGCATTTCGGGGAAGCAACGGATAGGTAAAAACTTCGTGCGGATCGTGAAATAGATGCCGGTGGGGATCAGGATCAGCACCAGCAGAGAGATGCCGATGGACGATCCGCCCGGTAGGGGGATGGAAAACAGATCACCCCAAAAGAGATTGTAAATAAAAGATATAATTTTCATAGAGATACCTCTTGACGAAATGATAGGAATATTATATAATATTGCCGAGTATTTGTCAAATAAATGGTTTTTATAGAAACGATAGAAAATATTAATGAGGTGACGGTATGGATCTGAAGATCTTGAATACGTTTATTGAGGTGGCCGAGCGAAGCAGCTTTACGAAGGCGGCCGAGAGCCTGAATTTTTCACAGCCGACGGTCTCTTTTCAGATCCGTCAGCTGGAGGAGGAGCTCGGCGTGCCCCTCTTTGACCGAGTCGGACACACGGTCAGCTTGACCGAAAGCGGCCGTGAGGCGCTGGCGTATGCCCAGCAGATCTGCCGGCTTTCGGGGGAGATGGTGGCAGGAAGCCGCGCGTCGGCCGAGCCTGAGGGAAGCGTGCGTATCGCGATGGCCGATTCGCTGTGTACCCCCTTGCTCCGTGATTTTTCTGCGCTTCGTCGGAAGCATCAGAAGGTTGTTTTGAACGTACGGACGGCGGGCACGGACGAGCTTTTTCGCCTTTTGGATCATAACGAGGTCGACGTCGTTTGTACGCTTGACAGCCATATTTACAGCAACCGCTATTGTATCTTTGACGAGGAAAAGATCGGCGTGCATTTCGTATGCTCACCCAAGAATGCGCTGGCTTCCAAGGCATGTGTTACGCTCGAGGCGCTTCTCGGGGAATCCCTGCTGTTGACCGAGAAGGGAATGAGCTACCGCCGCTTGCTCGACGAGCGTCTGGCAGAGTGCTCGCGGGAAGCCAATCCCGTGCTTGAGATCTATAATGCCGATCTGATCTGCCGCCTCGTCTGCGAGGATCTCGGCGTGTCGTTTTTGCCCGATTACGTGACCGAGCACGACGTGCGGCGGGGAAGCCTCGTGCGCTTGCACATAGAGGATTTTGAGGTGGAGATCTGGAAGCAGATCCTATATCGTCGCGATAAATGGGTCTCTCTGCCGATCAAAACGGTGTTGAGCCACCTGGCAGGGATTCGGCTCGGCTTGTAAAAAAGAAGAACGGAAAAGTTTCTTTTTCAATTGACAAGACAGGCGAAGAATGGTATAATTGGAATAACTATGAAAGGGGGAATTCTCTTATGTACAAATTAAGATCCGGAATTTCTGTCGGCGCTCAGTCGGAGACTGTCGAGAATGGGCTTCGCAAGGTGGCCGCGCTTGGCTTTGATGCCGTCGATATCGTCCTTTGCGGTTATCGAAAGCAGCCCGAAAAGGAACGAGAGATGATACAAAATATCGGTCCCGTTCTGGAGCTTGTCAAGAGCCTTGGACTTTATCTCAACGGCATTCACGTGCCCTTCGGTCACAACTGGGATTTTTCCGCACACGAAGAAGAAAAACGTAGATTTGCGGTTGCAAACTTCAAGGAGATGTTGTCCGCGACCGATCCGCATGTCCCGCATTGCTACGTCATTCACGGAAGCTTTGAGCCGATCCCCGTTGAAAAGCGCGAGGCACAGCTCGACGCGCTCCATCGCTCGCTTTGTGAGATGGTACCGATGACCTCGACACCGATCGCCGTGGAATCTCTGCCGCGTACCTGCCTGTTCAATACCTCCAAAGAGGGAATCGGCATCGTGGACGCCGTCCCCGGCGCGCGTGTCTGCGTGGACGTCAACCACTTTTTGCAGGAGGACTCGGTCGATGCCGTGCTGGCACTTGGCTCACGGATCATTACGACGCACATTTCCGATCACGATTACGTCGACGAGCGCCATTGGCTGCCGGGAGAGGGTAAGATCGACTGGATGCGTATGCTTGCCGCCTTGGAGAACATCGGCTACGATGGCGTGTTCAACTACGAGCTTGGCAACGATCCCGCAATCGTAAAGGAAAATTATGAGAAGCTGTTTGCGGAATACAATGCGATTGCACATCCGGAAGAAGCCTAATCAAAAAGGAGAACAAACATGGGAATTTTAACTTACAAGGGTGACTCTTTTTACATGGACGGCGAGCCCTTTGTCGTTCTGTCGGGCGCGATGCACTATTTCCGCATTCCGCGCGAATATTGGCACGACCGCTTGCTCAAGCTTAAGGAGTGCGGCTTTAATACGGTCGAGACCTACACCTGCTGGAACCTGCACGAGCCGCGCGAGGGCGAGTTCGATTTTTCCGGTATGTTGGATCTGAGCGCCTTTATCGAGGAGGCCGCTTCGTTCGGCCTTTACGTTATTTTGCGTCCGAGCCCTTACATTTGCGCCGAATGGGAGTTCGGCGGCCTGCCCGCATGGCTCTTGAAATACGATAAGCTGATGCTTCGTTGCGATGACGAGCTGTATTTGTCCAAGGTTCGCCCTTATTACAAGGAGCTCCTTGGCCGCATTCGCCCGTATCTTGCCGTCAACGGCGGACCCGTGATCATGATGCAGATTGAGAACGAGTACGGAAGCTACGGCGACGATAAGGCATATTTACAAAAGATGGTGGATATGTACCGCGAGAACGATATCGAGTGCCTGTTCTTTACCGCCGACGGCCCGAACGCACGTATGATGACGGCGGGTACGCTCGACGGTTATTTCGCAGCTGCCAATTTTGGCTCGCGTCCGCGTGAGCAATTCCAATATGTGAAGGAATTTCGTCCCGATCAGCCCTTGATGTGCGCCGAATTCTGGTGCGGCTGGTTCGATCATTGGGGAGATGAGCATCACGTGCGCTCTACGGAGAGCGTGGTGAGTGATTTCCGCGACTTTATGGATATGAAGGCTTCGATCAGCGTGTATATGTTCCACGGCGGAACGAATTTCGGATTTTTGAACGGCGCGAATTGCCAGAGCGGCAAGCCCTACGAGCCGACTGTGACGAGCTACGATTATGGCTCTCCTCTGAACGAGGCGGGCGATCGCACCGAGACCTATTATGAGATGCGCAAGACCATGGAGGAGTATCTTGGCAAGCTGCCCCCCATGACCGCGAAGGACAGCGAAAAGAAGGCATACGGCGACGTGAAGATGACCGAGAGCGCATTGCTCTTCGATAACCTCGACCGCCTGACGACGCCGACCTACTCGCCCTATCCGCAATTTATGGAGGAGCTTGGTCAGAGCTACGGCTATATTCTTTACCGCTCCGAGCTTTACGGACCGCGTGATGAGAAGGATGTGCGCTTTGACGATATGCACGACCGCGCGCAGGTCTTTGTGGACGGGGAGTTGCGCGGTGTTTACCAGCGTTGGGAGGAGCCCAAGCTGACCGAATCGCCTGCCTTTATCGCTCTTGGCAAGGGCGAGAGTGCGACGGTCGACGTGCTGGTAGAGAATATGGGACGCGTCAATTACGGCCCGATGCTTCGTGACCGCAAGGGAACGCGCGGTATTCGTCTTGGCAGTATCCATCATTTCGGTTGGAACATGTATCCGCTCGATATGGAGGATCTGTCCGTACTCGAATTCGGTCCGCTTCAGGAAAAGATCGCGACGCACCCGTCCTTTGTCCGCGGCACGCTCGAGATCGAGGGCAAACCTGCCGATACCTTTGTTCGCCTTGACGGCTTCAAGAAGGGCTTTGTCAAGATCAACGGCATCAACGTCGGCCGTTACTTCAACGAAGCAGGCCCGCAGAAAACGCTCTACGTTCCCGCGCCCTTCCTCAAGGAGGGTAAGAACGAGATCGTGGTCTTTGAATCGGACGGCATCGCCGATCCCGTCGTGACCTTTGTCGATACGCCTGATTTGGGATGATGAGATTTTTATGGGGGACTTTTTGAAAAAAGTCCCCCATACCCCTCAAAAACTTTTGAACGTTTTTATTTGGGCGTACGCTTCGATATACTTCTATGGCTACTTCCTTTCCCACAACTGGGCCCCAACTCCCAGTTGTGGGGCGTTTTGTTGCAACTGTTGTCAACGGTTAGGGGAGGTCAAGGAGGGGGAAGGGGGCGCAGAATATTCATGCGAGCATGGATATTCAAGCCCTTCCACCGCCTTGTGGCGTTCTTTGGTTACTTTCTGTCGCTATTGACAGAAAGTAACATACTTATTGACAAAAACAAGAGACAATGGTATAATAAAGAAAATGGATGCATGCTTGCACCCTATGCAAAAATCACACCAAGGAGACATTATGGGAATTTTAACCTACAAGGGAGAATCCTTTTATCTGGACGGCGAGCCCTTCGTCGTCATTTCGGGCGCGATCCATTATTTCCGCGTGCCGCGTGCCTATTGGCACGATCGTTTGCTTAAGCTCAAGGAGTGCGGCTTTAACACGGTCGAGACCTATACCTGCTGGAACCTGCACGAGCCTAAGGAGGGCGTATTTAACTTTTCGGATAATCTCGACATCGAGGCGTTTATCGACGAGGCGCAGGCGCTCGGTTTGTACGTCATTCTGCGTCCGGGCCCTTACATCTGTGCCGAATGGGAGCTCGGTGGTCTGCCCTCGTGGCTTCTGACCTATGAGGGGCTTCAGCTTCGCTGTGACGACGAGCTCTATCTCTCCAAGGTTCGCCGTTACTACAAGGAGCTGCTTGGTCGCGTGCGCAAGTACTTGGCCGTCAACGGCGGTCCGATCTTCATGCTTCAGGTTGAGAACGAATACGGCAGCTACGCCGACGATAAGGACTATCTGCGCAAGGTCGCCGAGATCTATCGAGAGAATGAGATGGATTGTCTCTATTTCACGTCCGACGGCCCCACGGATACGATGCTCACGGGCGGTACGCTTGACGAGTATCTGTGCGTGGCTAACTTCGGCTCGCGTCCGCGTGAGCGCCTCGGCATCCTCAAGGAGTTCCGCCCGAATCAGCCTCTGATGTGCGGCGAGTACTGGTGCGGTTGGTTTGACCATTGGTACGAGGGACATCACATTCGTCCGCAGGAGGAGATCATCGATGATTTCCGCAACTTTATGGATATGAAGGCGTCGATCAACGTCTATATGTTCCACGGCGGTACGAATTTCGGCTTTATGAATGGCGCGAATTACATCGACAAATATGCACCAACCATCACGAGCTACGATTACAACTCGCCTTTGACCGAGGCGGGCGACCGTACCGAAAACTATTACATTCTGCGCGGCATCATCGAGGAGAAGTTTGGAAAGCTTCCGCCCATGACTGCCAAGGAGACCGAGAAAAAGGCGTACGGCACGCTTAGGATGACCGAGAGTGCGATGCTCTTTGATAACCTTGACCGCCTCTCCAAGCCTACCTTCTCGCGTTATCCCAAGTTTATGGAGGATCTCGGCCAAAGCTACGGCTATATTCTGTACCGCTCCGAGCTGGAGGGCCCGAGATGTGATTGGGAGCTTGAGCTTGACACCGTGCACGACCGTGCGCAGATCTTTGTAGACGGCGAGCCGCGTGCGGTTTATCAGCGTTGGGATACGCCTCGCTGTGCCAATCCCGTCAAGCTGCCGCTTGCCAAGGGCGAGAAGGCAACGATGGATATTCTCGTGGA
>CAYULZ010000072.1:0-8319 GCA_964445865.1 uncultured Lachnospiraceae bacterium
TACACGCTGCAGCGCTCGAAGGGTCTTGGTGAAAACGAGCCGGAGATGATGTGGCAGACCACCATGAACCCCGAGACACGTCGACTGATCGCCGTCACGCCAACCGATGCCGCCAAGACCGAGGAAATGTTCGACACCCTGCTTGGCGACAATTTGCCCGCTCGAAAGGAATTCATTGCGCTTCACGGAAGCGAATATATCAAGGACGCCGATATTTAACGGCATACAGGGGGATTTCTCTTTGCGGAGATTTCCCCCATCCGCACGCACATACGAGGTCTTTATCTTATGAAATCAGCAAAATTCAAACGAACCAAGCTTTATCCCTTCCGCACGCCGGAAAATCGCGCGGTCTTCGTCCACGGTATGCGCGATGGCTTCCCCATCGGACTCGGCTATCTCGCCGTCTCCTTCTCGCTCGGCATTGCCGCGCGTGGCGCGGGACTCTCGGCCTTTCAGGGCTTTCTCGCAAGCCTTCTCTGTAATGCCTCGGCGGGTGAGCACATGGGCTTTCTCGTCATCGCGTCAAGCGCGGGCTATCTGCAAATGGCACTCGCCACGCTCATCGCCAATGCGCGCTATCTCCTCATGAGCTGTGCACTCAGCCAGCGCATGGCGCCCGATATGCCGCTCGGCCACCGAATGCTCATCGGCTTTGACGTGACCGACGAAATCTTCGGCATCACCGTGGCGCGCGAGGGCTATCTCAATCCGTGGTATACCTACGGCGCGATGATCACCTCGATTCCCTTCTGGGCGACGGGAACGGCGCTCGGTATTCTCGCAGGCAACCTGATGCCCGCGCGCCTAGTCAGCGCCTTTGGCGTGGCACTGTACGGCATGTTCCTCGCCGTTATCATTCCCCCCGCACGAAAGAACAAGCTTCTCGCCGCGATCATCGCCGTCTGCTTCGCCGCAAGCTTCGCCGCATCGCGTCTGCCATGGATCTCCACGCTCTCGGACGGCACGCGTACGATCGTACTGACCGTTATGATCGCCTCGCTGGCCGCGATCCTCTTTCCGAGGAAGGATGAGGAGGATGCCGCATGAACAACACGTTTGTCTACATCTTTATTATGGCAGCCGTTACCTTCGCCATCCGCGTGCTGCCGCTGACCCTCATCCGCAAGCAGATCAAAAATCGCTTTATCCGCTCGTTTTTGTACTACGTCCCTTACGTTACGCTCGCCGTGATGACCTTCCCTGCGATTCTTGACGCGACACAGAACCCCATCGCAGGCCTCGTGGCACTCGTCGTCGGCATTGTCGCCGCCTACTTCGGCTGGGATCTCTTCCGCGTAGCGGTATCCTGCTGTGGCGTCGTACTGATTTTGGAGTTGTTTTTAAAATAAACGGATGTTAAATATTTTTTGCGAAACGAAAACCACGCGACGATCGCGTGGTTTTCGTTTTACAACAAAGGGGAGCTTCCGAAGAAGCTCCCCTTATTTTAGCGTTTATAGCAGGATTCATTCATCCTTAAGAAGGGCGGTTCCGCCTGCGGCCTCGATCATTGCCTTTGCCGATCCGGAGTAGTAATCCGCGACGACCGTCATAGGCTTCGTCAGCTGTCCGCTGGCCAGAATCTTCAATCTCTTTTCCTTCTTGGAAACGAGCTTCTTTTCCTTCAAGAGCTCAAGCGTAACCGTGTCGCCCTCAGCAAAGTGGGCATCCAGATCGCTCAAGTTGATGATCGCTCTGCTCGTTGCCGACAGCACCGTCACGCGAACGGGTGCGGGTGCGGGAGCAACCTCAACGACGGGCTCGGGTTCGGGTTCAGGCTCGGGCTCGGGCTCGGGAACAACCACCACCTCGGGTTCGGGTTCCGGCTCAGGAACGACTACAGGAGCAGGAGGAGGCGCGGGCTCGTCATCGTCGTCGTCCTTATCGCGCTTCCACAGAATCAGGAGCGCCACAAGAATCGCGATAATGAGGCAAAGGATCGCAATGATCAGCCACAGGATCCACGTCTTGCTTGCCGTGGCAGGCTCGGGAGTCGGCTCGGTGCTCGGTGCGTCCAGCGCCGTATAAACAGCCTGGATCGTCACGTCGTTGGCTCCGAGGGTATACGGGGCCCAAACGCCGGTATGACCGTCCTTTTCGGGAACGGCAGGCTCGGGAAGCTTCGTATCCTCTACGGTAAACTGCGCCGTACCCACGACCTTACCGTCCGCCACGAACGTAGCGGTGTAAAGGGTTGCCGAATACTTGGCGGTAACGGTCAGATCGGTCGGCTCATTCGTATGATAATAAGGAAGCGTATAATCCGACCACGTGCCCGTATAACCGATTCTGGGCGTTAACTCGGGCGCGATGATCGACTGCGTTTCGACCGTAAAGGGCACTCGCTCGAGCTCCTGGCCGTTCGCAACAAAGATTGCATAATAAACGTTGGCCGTCTCTACCGCATTTACGGTAAAGCTCGTGTTATTGAGCGTGTAATCCTCCCATTTGATGGTGTATCCGCGCTTCGTAGGAACGGGCGGGTTGGTAATACTCTGTTCGCCGTGGTTATAGATCCTAGGCCAGCTCTGGTTGCCGTACACGAAGGTAACGGTGTAGGTCTTGCGTGCATACAGCACGGTGATACGCTGATCCTCTGCCTTCGTCCAATCGGGCGTTGCACTCATGGTGTACGTGTAGCCGGTGATGTTCAAGAAGGACAGATCGGGAGTCGCCTGACCGGGTACGTAGCGAACGGTGTAATTTGTCCATTGTCCATCCACACCCATCACGAAGGTCATGAAGTATTCCGTTCTGGTGTAAACGGCCTCAACCGTAATATCGTGGAGCTGCTCCTCCTGGGGCGTATTGGCGGGAAGCGCATAGTCCGACCACTCACTCGTGTGAGCGTCATAGAACGGAATGACAGGCTCCGGAACGCTCGTCGTTTCGATCGTAACGGGGGCACGGGCGATCGGAGCGCCGTTGACGGTAAAGATTACGTAGTAAATCTGGAGCGTCTCTACCGTATGAACGGTAAAGCTCGTATTGTTCAGCTCATACGACTCCCATGCGATGTCATAGCCGTAGCGTGCGGTGGGAAGCGAAGGCTCGGTGAGCGAGGTCGCACCGTAATTATAAATTACCGTATCTACCGTTCCACCATTATGCTTAAAGGTAACGGTAAAGGTCTTGATCGTATAGATCGCGTCAACGGTAATGTTGGCGAGCACCTCCTGCTCGGGGGTGTTTGCGGGAAGCTCATAGTCCTCCCAAACTCCCAAGTAGCCCTCCAGATACGGAACGATCGGCTCATTAACACGCAACGAATTGACCGTAAAGGGTGCGCGGCCTACCTCGGTGCCGTTGGCCATAAAGATCACGTAATAGGTATTGATCGTTTCAATCGTATTGACGGTAAAGCTCGTATTGTTCAGCTCGTACGGCTCCCATACGATGGTATAACCGTAACGCGTGGGAAGCGTGGGCTCGGTGAGCGAGGTCGCGCCGTATTCGTACATCACCGTATCCAAGGTTACGCCTTTATGCTTAAAGGTGACGGTAAAGGTCTTGATGTCGTAGAGCGCGTTGACGGTAATATCGCCGAGCGTCTCTTGCTCGGGCGTATTGGCGGGAAGCTCGTAGTCCTCCCAGCAGGCGTTATAGCCCTCGCGATAAGGAATGATCGGCTCGACGATGCTCGTCGTATCGACCGTAAAGGGTACGCGGCCTACCTCAATACCGTCTGCAACAAAGATCAGATAATAGGTATTGATCGTCTCAACCGCATGGACGGAAAAGCTCGTATTGTCCAGCTCATAATCTTCCCATTCGACGGTATATCCATAACGCGTGGGAGGCGTGGGCTCATTAAGCGCGGTGGCACCGTACTCGTAGGTTACCGTATCCACGGGCACGTTGTTATACAAAAAGGTAACAGTGAAAAGCTTGCGCGCGTAGATGGCGGGAACGATGATGTCGCCAAGCGACTCCTCCTCGGGCGTATTGGCGGGAAGCTCGTAATGCGACCACGTGCCGTCGTAGCCCTCAAGGTAAGGAACGATCGCCTCGGTAATGCGCGTCGTTTCGATCGTAAAGGGTGCGCGTCCGACCTCCACGTCGTTCACGGTAAAGATCACGTAATAGACCGTGAGTTTTTCCTCCGCGTTGACCGTAAAGCTCGTATTGTTCAGCTCATAGTCCTCCCACGTAACGGTATAGCCGTAATGAGTGGGAACGGCGGGCTCGTTGAGCGTGGTCGCGCCGTGCTCGTATTCGACCGTAGCCCAAACCGCACCGTTATACATAAAGGTGACGGTATAGGTCAGAGGCGTATACTTAACGGTGACCTCATAGTCCTGCGTCAGAGACAGATCGGGATCCTCGCCGACGGTCACCCAACGGGTATTGGGTCGGTCGAGAAGCGTAGCGAGCGTATTGTCGGCTCTCCATGCGGCAAAGGTATCCTCACCGGGCACGAAGGCCTTGGTAGCGATCGTCGCGTTGTTGGCCTGATCGCGGAAGGTCACGTTCGGACGGCGGCAGGTCAGGTCGACGGTAACGTGGGGATTGGTATCATCGTCCATCACGGCGTGCAGGCCGTCGAGCGTGTATTCCCACTCATACAGGTAGCCCGTGGGCAGATCGGCCGTGGGAATTTCGGGCAATTCGGTGATCGTTGCCGCACCGTTGCCGTTGACGTAGAAGGTCGTAATAGAATCAATGGGTGCACAGCCAAGGGCATCGGTAACCTGATCGAACGAGAAGGTCACCTTAAAGAACTGGTCGCTGTATACGCGTGCAATATCGCCCGACACGTTGGAAACGGGCGTGCCGTCGGGAGTAACGAAGCCGCCGAGACCGAGGATATTCAGATCCATACCCTCGGACAGATAAAACACCTTCGTTTCACTGTCGGGGATCGTTCTTCTGGCGCGCAGCGAGAAGGTCGAGATCGAAGGAACTACGGCCTCCACGCGGTGGATATCGGTAACCGTCAGCGTCAACGAAAGACTGCCGCTGACAACCATGTTATTGGAAAAGAGAATGCGGACGTTCTCGGGCAGAGTCACGAATTCGCTGATTCTGTCGTAAAGATTGATCTGCTTCGTAAGGAAGAAGTTAAAGGAGCCCGTTTCGGTATTGTAGAAGCTGTCCAGCGTACGGGTGCTTCCGTCCTCACGTGCTTCGAGCGCGGCAACCAAACGGTCACGCAGAGAGAGCAGACCCTCCTGTGTCGTCACCTTGTCAAGGATCTCGTTGACCTTCGGCTCGATCTTGTCGCCAACGGTGCCCGCCTTTTCCAGCGCGACCGTCAGCTTTTCACGCAGCGTCGCCGACTTGTTGGCAAGGAAGGTAGCCACGCGGCCGTAATCCTCGTCGGGCACGGTCGTCAGCGCGTCGGCCAGCTCGGCGAGCGTCATCGTAGGCATGCGCAAAAGCAGATCGCGCAGATGTTCGTTATCCTCGCTCGTCAGAATTTCCTCATAGAGAACGGCGACCGTTGCGGGAAGCGTCGAGGAAGCAGTGATCGCGAGGTCATCCGTGATCTCCTCGATGTTGAAGACATCCTGATAGTCGTACAGCCAATTCTGCAGCTTCTCGGGATTACCGATGAAGCCGAGCTCCAGGCCGAATCGATAGCCGTCGGCAGGGGCGTTGGGGTATTTCTCCTCGTTGAGCACGAGGCAGAGCGAATAAGAGGCCAGCGTTGCGTCAACGCCGAGACCGAAGAAGGTCTCCGTGTCGGGAATGCCGCGAAGAACAATAGCAAGGATCTGGGTCAGATCAAACTTACCGATCTCCTCTACCTCGGTAGCATCCTCGTCGGGGCTGAAGATCATATCTCCGTTGAGATAGATGGCGGAAATATCCTGTGCGAGAATCGACACGGCGTTCTCGCTGATTTCGTAAAGAATGGCCTTGATCTCACCCGTTTTGCTCTGCAAAAGGTCGATCACATCCTGCAGCAACGCAGGAATATCCAGTCTTTCCAGAATTCCCGAGTCAGCAAGGAAGGTCTGGATACGGTCGGTGCCAATCGCGCTTACGATCGAGAGAAGCTGACTCGGCTCGTACATGCTAAAGAGGCTTTCATAGCCGTCAAAGACCTGCACGAAGCGATCCACGCCGACATACTTCACAATCTTGGCGTAGCCGACGTTTTCGTCCTCAACGATCGCCTTGAAATCGATAAACTGCTTCAGATTATGCAGGTAGGCACGCACCACCTCCACGGTATGTGCAAAGGCGGTGGGCGTAGCAAGCAGGTGATCGTGGATCTTGTCTACGCCGATATAGTCGTCGTTGGTAAAGCAAGCAAGAATATCGTCGTCGGTCATGATGCCCGTCGTATAAATGATATCCACCGTCAGCTTCGAGAAATCGGTCGCGCCAAGCTCGTTGAGGGTATGGAAGGTCAGGTAGCCCTTGTCATACATCTCGTATGCGATCGTCGCCTTCGTCTTGCCTATGTAAGAAAGCAAATCGTCATCCGACACACAGTCGAGCGCGTTCTCCATCGTTAGCGCCGCCAGGTTGATCGCTCCGGCAGCCTGAAGGTCACGTAGCGTAATGCGTTCGTCCTCCAAAAGAGCAATGATCAGCGCTTCGCCCGTAAGACCCTGCACCACGCCGTATTCATATTTATCCTCATCGCTCAGCAGGTTGAGCAGGTAATCCCGATTCATCGTGTCGGGGGTCGCAACACCGGGGATTGCTCGGATCTCCTCGTAGGTGAAATACTCGCGGTTCAAGAGATCCTGTGCCAACGCCTGAATGCTGTCCTTGCCCAGATATTCCAGCAGCTTTTCCTGATCGATCGCTTTAGCCACGGCCTTCGCGTCCACGTTCGAGAAATCGATCACGTGGTTGGCCTCCAGTGCATGAAGCTTCTCGGCGTTCAGCAAAATATGGCCATCCCGATAAAGATTCTCTGCAACGGTCGCGTCAAAAAGATCGTCCAGATGGTTGCCGGCGAACAGCGAGCGCACCAGGTCGTGATTGTAGATCACGTGCTCCAAAAAGTCAACGTCGTTGAGCAGATCGGTGATCTGCTCATCGACTGCGGCACGAACGCCGGGATCCTCCATCAGCGCATCGTTAGCCAAAACGTCCGACAAAAAGGCTTCGTCGGCGAGAAGCTTTTCCATGACCTCGTCGGTCAGAATCAGATCCAGCGGCTCGCCGTCGACAAGCGCAAGCAGTGCCTCGCCGTCAAGCCCCGTCAACAAGCCCTCAAGGTCAACGAGTGACAACAGCTCGTCGAGCTGAATAAGACGCGTGACCATGTCGACGTCCACAAGACGTCTGGCAAGCTCGGTCGGCATATCGGCCACGATCTCCTTGATATCGTCGACCGACAGATAGCTCGACAAAACGGCCTGCACCTCGGAGATCGAGGGCGTTCCGTTCTCAAAGAGCGCGAGAACGTCGTCGGGAACGAACTGCGCCAACTCCTCCTTCGTAATATTCTTGTCCGAGATCACCTCGTACAAAAGCTCTGCGTTCACGCGGAGCGCGAGGGTCCCATCCTCGTAGGTCAGCGTCACGTTCGGCAGCGCAGATCCGTCCTTAGACGGAACCTCAATGGCGAACGCAGCCGCAGGCAGACACGCTGACGTCAGCATACAGACGGTCAGCAGTATCGGCAGAAAGCAACGTAAAAATCTTCTTTTCATGCTTGCATCACCCATTTCTTTCCAAGTTCTTCGACGAAAATATAAAAAATTTATATTCCATATTATTTTATATATTCCACATTTATGATATTGTATCACCTTTGAGAAAAAATGTCAAGGGCTTTGCTCAAAAAATCCCCTTGTATGCCCGTGTTTTTCACTCTTTTTTGGCTTCGAGCCGCATCATGCGTTCTCTTTCTCCTATCCCCTCGAATGCTTGCTTTTGCGTTGCTTTTTTATATTTTTTGATTTTTGTTGTTTTTTTCATCTCATTTATGATATTATTTATTCTATGTTTTTGTTGATTATTTTTTATTTCATTGCTTTTAACAACGCCGATTGAATTTGCTGTTTTTTATCATGCCATATCCATTTTTACGTCTCATCGCGCAAAAAAGTGTTGCAAGCGCTCTCCGCAGAAGCGCCACAAAAATCACGTTCGCAGCATGCAGGTCAAAACCGATTTTTCAAAAAACTTAAAAAAATGAATGTTTTTTCAAATAATCTCTTGACATTTTTCTTCAAATATGTTATATTCTATTTTATACAAGTCAAAACCTCTTTCATTTTGGCTTGAAATTTTATTCATTTGAGGTACAGAAAAATGAAAAAGACTCTTCTCAAGGTCTTTGCCGTATGCATCTGCCTTTGCATGATGATCCCTGCAATCGCAAGCTGCGCAAAGAAAAACGACACC
>CAYULZ010000073.1:0-8291 GCA_964445865.1 uncultured Lachnospiraceae bacterium
GTAAGCCTTCACGTGTAGCACGAGCGTATTCTCCGAGGCCGCCGTGTCCTCATGCACGAGTACTCCGGGGCGTTTATTCAAAAGCAGGATATTTTCATCCTCATAAATCACCTCGAGTTTGGGGCGAATGCGGGAAAGGGCACCGTCGTCACGTTCGGGCGAGTCGAAAAATTCCTCGCGAATAAAGAGCTGGATCTCGTCTCCTTCGCGAAGAATGACATTCTGCTCAGTCCGCTTTCGATTGAGCTTGATCTTTTTGGTTCGGATCAGCTTATACATCATCGAGGTGGGCAGTCCCTTGACCGCCTTTTGTAAAAATTTATCCAAACGCTGTCCGGCATCGTTGCGCCGAACCGTAATGATCCTCATACGATATCTCCCACAAAAAATTGATCTTTCTTTATTATTATAAAGCATTTTGCGCGCCATTGCAAGAGTATTTCGGCAATTCCTGTTTACAAAACGCGATTTTTATGTTACAATACCAGTATAGAAACCAAAAGCTTACAAAAGGAGGAAGTACTGTGTCCTCACGTACAAAAACGGCCGCCATTTACACGCTCGGCTGTAAGGTCAACCAATACGAGTCCGAGGCCATCGCCGAGGCGCTTACCCGTGAGGGAATTCACGTGCTCCCCCCGACCGAGGTCTGTGATGCTTATGTCATCAATACCTGCACCGTCACGGCCGAATCCGACCGCAAGGCACGGCAATTCATTCGCCGCGCGATCGCGCGCAACCCTTTTGCCGTGATCGTTGTCACGGGCTGTCTCGCACAGACCGCACCCGAAAGCCTTTCGGCCATTGCGGGCGTACACGCAATCGTAGGCAACGCCAAAAAAATGCAGACGGTTAAGGAAACCGTCCGTCTGCTCGCCCTCGCCGAGCGACCGACCGTCCCCGCTTGCACGGCGAGCAACATCACCCAAGCAGGCTTTGAGCCCATGCACATTACAGCCTTTGAGCGCACCCGCGCCTATATCAAGATTGAGGATGGCTGTGAGAGCCGTTGCACCTACTGCATCATTCCCGATGCGCGTGGCAAGATCCGCTCCAAGCCCATGCAGGACGTACTCGACGAGGTACGCGTGCTGACCGAGGGAGGCTGTCGCGAGGTCGTGCTCACGGGCATCGAAACGGCGTCGTACGGTCGGGATCTCAAGGAGGGCGATCTCGCCTCCCTACTCACCGCAGTCGACCGCATTGAGGGAATCGGTCGCGTGCGACTCGGCTCACTCGATCCCTCCCTGATCCGCCCCGATTTCGTCCAAAAAATTGCTTCCCTTTCCTCGCTTGCGCCGCATTTCCATCTCTCTCTGCAGAGCGGAAGCTCGCGAACCTTGGCGAGAATGAAACGAAAATACAACGCCGAGCAGGCCATGCGTGCCATCACGCTTTTGCGCGAGCAGATCCCCTCGGTGCAGTTCACTACCGACGTCATCGTCGGCTTCCCCGGCGAGACTGAGGAGGATTTCCTCGAAACGTTGGATTTTGTCAAGCGTGCACGCTTTCTGGCCGTTCACATTTTCCCCTATTCCAAGCGACGCGGAACACCTGCGGCAACGATGCCCGATCAAGTCTCCGCCGAGGAAAAGACACGCCGTCTGCACGTCCTGGCCGAGGCTGTGCAAGAGATTCGTACCGAGCTACTGGCGGCCGCCGTCACGGAAATGCCCGTCGTTTCCGTGCTCTTTGAGAGCATGGAAAACGGCCTTGCCTTCGGTCACACGGCGAATTTTCTTGAGGTTGCCGTGCCCGCTGACCGGCCCCTGCACGGCGAGCTTCTTTCGGTACGCCTCACGCATGCCGACGGCACGCGCTGTTACGGTACCATCATGCAAAAGGAGATCACGATATGAGCGATACGTTTTACACGGAATCACAAACCGAGCATTCGTCCGCTCCCCGTCCCAATCGCGGGGTGGTGATGAATTTCTTTGATTTTACCGAGCCCCAGCTCTCTGCCATGGCAAGCGATCTTTCGCTTGCTATGACAAGTGCGGAGCTCGCGTTGTGCCAAGCATATTTTGCCACGCCCGAGCGCCGCTTCCCTACACTCGACGAGATTTATTTTCTGGACGCCCTTGTGCGTCATTGCCAACAATTTGCCGATGCCTGTCGCATCGGACGCACCAACGCAGGACACGCACATCTGTCGGCCACGCGTGAGGATTTTTTGCAAAAGCTCCATGCCGTTGATCCGCGGCTGTCCCGTCCCGTCCTCCTTTCAGAGGCAGCTGACGTTGCCGCCCGCTATCTCGATCGGATCGGTGCAGGCAAGGAGCTGACACGCACCGCCACGACGGGCTCGACCGAGGCGACGCGCCTTCCGATCCCCGACGGCGTTTCACTTCTTTTGCTTCTGCCCATGACCGAGGGAACCGCCTATGAGGAGGCCTTGGCGCACTTCTTGAGCGATCCTGTCAACACGGTCAAGCTACTCCGTACGGGAACCGTCTCGGAATATGGTCTTGCCGTGACACTGGCGCATGAAACGTGCGGTATACACCTGGATCTTTCCGCGCTTGGCAATGAGGATACCTCAGAGCCCGCGCTTTCCTGCCTGATCAACGGGCATGTCGGACGACGTTGGATCGCCGCACGGCGTGAGATCGTCGAGTTGCTTGTAGAGACGGCCGCTACCCACGGTCTTTCGGCTGTCTGCTTCGGCAGAGCCACGGCAACGGGTAAGCTGACCCTGGCGAAGGGGAAGCATTCGTATATCGCCCCCGATCTTGGCTTGCTCCGCACACTTGCGGCGAGTGCGTTCGACGCTGACTGCTATCTGTCGGCCGACGACGATCGCCATGCCCCCTTCTTTGGCGCGATGTACGATGCCCTTACGACCGCACTGCTCGGCTGTGCCGAAGGAAATACCCGAAAGGAGCTTGCGCTCGCAGTCTCGTATCAATTTCCGCGGCTTGCAATCACCCCCAATATCTGCGGTGCCGATCTTGAGGCAATCCTGGGCACGTATCGCGTGCTGATCGAGCTTTGTGTCACGGCCGCTTCGTCGGTAACGTTTGTTTCGGAAGCGCAAACGCCCTCGTGGCAAATCGACGTGCACGAGCCGCTCCGTACGCGCCCCAACCATCGCGTGCGCGCGGACAGCCGCGTCTATCTGCTTCCCGTGGAGGTCAATGTCGATGGCATGCCCGATTTTGTGAAATACCGCATGCTTTGCGACACGCTCGCACGGCTGGCAAACGAGGGAAAGATTTTGGCGGTAGCCAAATCGAACACTACGGTATGGAAAAACGAAAATCTGCCGTTGGCGGTACGTGCGCTACTGATTGAGTCCACAGAGTCCCTGCCCTTTGCGGTCGTTGCGCCCGTCGAGGGGGAGTCCTTCTTTACTGTGCCTGAAGAAAAAGCGTCCGAAGAAAGCACAGAAGCGGAGAATTTTTAACTCTTTTTTCGCCAAAAGCGGTAAAAAAACGAAAAAAATGAAAAAAACAAGGATTTTTTTCAAAAAACTATTGCAATTTATTTTAAGTTATGATATAATTGTCAATGTTCTATGGATTTTCATGAAAGATACATGCGCGATTGCGCATTGAGGAGGTGTCATTATGGCAAAGTGTAGCATTTGCGGAAAGGGTGTTGTCTTCGGACAGGCGGTTTCTCACTCTCATCGCAAGACCAACAGAACGTGGAAGCCCAACATCCGTAAGGTAAAGGCAATCGTTGACGGTACCCCCAAGACCGTAGCTGTTTGCTCCCGTTGCTTGCGTTCGGGCAAGATCAACAGAGCGTAAGGCGCAATGCGGCTCATTGTCCGCATTCACGAAGCAGAATAAAAGCAGATTCCTTCATCGTCACTGCATGGCAGTGTATCGGTTGGAATCTGCTTTTTTCATTTTTGCTTTTTATTCCATGCGTCCGAAGATCTGTTCGGCCAGACGAAGCTGCTCGTGTTCACGGTCAGTCAGATGGCAAAGAAGCTCCGCGATCACACGACGCATATGCAAATGTCCCGCGAAAAAGAGGGGTGCGTCGCAAGGCGCGCCGCCAAAGCGCCAAAGCTCGATGGGATAGCGTGCCGATAGTGCCAAAAGGCGCTCATAGGCATAGCGGCGGGAATCGTTCTCGCCGAGAACGATCTCGGGCGTAACCGTAAGCACGGCATCGGTCTGCTCGCAGAGCGCGAGCAGCGTCCCAACGCTCATGCGGCCGTCGGCGGCGATACGAACGTGTCCACGCACACCAAGCCTTTTGAGATAAGCGATCAGGTTGAATGCCGTTTTTCCGTCCCCGTCGGCAAGAAGGCGCAGGTCGACGGATCGTTCGCGATCGTCCGTGCACAGCCGATATATCGCCTGCGCGGTCAATATGGCTTGTTCCTCCAAATTCAACCGTTCTCCGCATGCGCGCTTCTGCTCGGCACATGCGGCGTGATAAGGGTCGGGACGCAAGAAATCCATGCCGCAAAGGTTGCAAAGCAGTGCGAGATTTTTTCCCTGCTCCTTGTATTTTTCAACACGGCCAAGTGAGAAAAAGGGATCTTCTCTATCATATAATTTTTCAACACCGTTTTTTTGCAAAAAATCGGTGTAAGTCCCGTTCGTAGTCGCAAGTCTTTCATTGGCAACCTGCCACAGCTCACGCACGAACTCATCAGAAAAAAGCATTTCAATTTCAAACGATTTTCCGTATAGAATAAAGAATTCTCTTTCCGTAAACGCACCCTCGCTCGTGCCCAGCCATCGAGAAAACAAGGTAGCAACCGCGCAGAAATATTCGAAATCTGAAAGATCGGATAGCGTGTTCTTTTTATCACGTAAAAAAAGCGACACCATGCGATCCTTCGCGGGGGTTCGGATCAGCTCTGTTGCATTAGTCAACACAAGATTTGGCAAGCACGGCTTCGCATAGCGATCCCAAAAAGGCATCGTTTCCATCTGCGCAAACAGGTCGTCCGCATGCATGCTCATTTTCATTCCCCCTTTCTCAAGGACTCGTTTCTTCTTCCCCTCTATTGTACCACACTTGCCCGGTATTTGCAAGCGTCTTTCTTCGTTTTTACGCATGCACAAGCGCATAAAGGGATTTTTTTGAGAAAAATTCAAAAAATATAAATAATAGTGTAGACTTTTTCTGCGATCTGTGATATAATAATAAAATCAAATCTTATGTGTGGAGGCTCTTGTATGCGTGTCGTTCCCATTGCTTCCCGTTCCCTTGGATCGAATACGTACCTGATCATCTCGGGCACACACGCGCTCGTCGTTGATCCCAGCGTTTCGGTCGCGGCTATCGATGAAGCGGCAGATGAGGCAGGCGTCATCATCGAGGGCGTCCTGCTGACGCACGGTCACTACGACCACATGCTCTCGATGGATGCGCTTTGCCGCCGCCCAGGCATCCCCTCGATGATCCACGCCGAGGATGCGGTAATGCTCACGAACGGTAAAGCGAATGCCTTCTACACTTTTTACGGTAAGGAGCGCACCTTCCGTCCCGCCGACCGTCTGCTGACGGACGGGGAAGAAATCACACTCGGCGACGAGGTGATCCGCGTCATCCATACGCCGGGGCACTCCCGCGGCTCATGCTGCTTCCTCTGCGGCGACGACCGTCTCGTCACAGGCGACACGGTCTTTGCCGAGGGCTTTGGCCGTTATGATCTCTACGGCGGTGACGCCGAGCTTCTCAAGCGCTCGCTTTCCCTGCTCCGCACCATGAATCCGCGCCTGCGGATCTATCCCGGTCACGGGCCGCGCGCCTTCCTTGGCGACGCGCTCGACACCTTTGCTTATTTTCTATAATTCGAACCCAGAAAGGACATACAACATGAATACCCAAAAGCTTGCCGAACTTCTTTTTCCGCATATTACGATGACCCCCGAGGACGTCGAGGCGAAATTTCCTCGCCGTGAGCTTCCCGAGGGCGCAAAGGTCACGCGCTTTGCGCCGAGTCCTACGGGCTTTGTGC
This sequence comes from uncultured Lachnospiraceae bacterium, assembly GCA_964445865.1. GTDB lineage: Bacteria > Bacillota > Clostridia > Oscillospirales > CAG-272 > HGM12713. The sequence continues at coordinate 5,936 of CAYULZ010000073.1, forward strand.
ATTTCGGCGGTCTCTTTCCGACGACCGTTGCCGAGCGTCTGGCTCACCAGAGCGGCGGCGTGCTCTATCTGCGCATTGAGGACACCGACGCAAAGCGCGAGGTTCCCGGTGCCGCTGAGGCGCTGATCCGCACACTCGCCACCTACGGCATCGAATTTGACGAGGGCGCGATCCTTGGCGAGGACGGCACGATCTGCGATCGCGGCGTATACGGCCCTTACAAGCAAAGCCTACGTGGCGAGCTTTATCAGACCTTTGCCAAGCAACTGGTGCGTGAGGGCAAAGCCTATCCCTGCTTCTCGACCGAGGAGGAGCTGGAGGAGCTTCAGAAGCTGAACAAGAAGGAAGAGATCAAGAACACCGACTGGCAGGCTGAGGCGGAGGCAAGACGCGCCGAAATGCTCGCCCGCCGACAGTTTACGATGGAGGAGGTCGAGGAACACCTCGCAAACGGCGACCCCTTCGTGCTTCGGATCCTCGCCGACGGCGATCCCGAAAAGAAGATCAAATTTACCGATCTCGTCAAGGGCAACATGGAGCTTCCCGAGAACGACGAGGACTTCGTGCTTCTCAAATCGGACGGCATTCCGACCTACCACTTTGCGCATGCCGTCGACGATCATCTGATGGGTACGACGCACGTCATTCGCGGTGAGGAATGGCTCCCGAGTCTGCCGAAGCACCTGCAGCTCTTCCGCTACCTTGGCTTCCGCGTTCCCAAATACATGCACATCGCCCAGATCATGAAGCTCGACGAGAACGGCAACAAGAAAAAGCTCTCGAAACGCGACATGGGTGCGAACATGGACGATTACACGGGCATGGGCTACTGTCCCGAGGCGGTCTGCGAATACGTGATGACGCTGCTTAACTCGAATTATGAGGAGTGGAGAATGCAGAACCCCGACAAGAGCTATCGCGACTTTCCCTTTAACATCAAGAAAATGTCGGTTTCGGGCTGTCTGTTCGACTTCAACAAGCTGAATGACGTCTCGAAGAACGTCATCTGCCGCATGAGTGCGAAGACGGTGGCCGATCGTGTGACGGCATGGGCCGAGCAATACGATCCCGATTTCGGACGTGCGCTCGCCGCCGATCCTGCCTACACCGAGGCGATCTTCGCCATCGGCCGCGGCGGCAAGAAGCCGCGTAAGGATCTGGCTACCTGGGCCGATGCGAAGGACTACATGGGCTTCTTCTTCGACGAGCTCTTTACGGTCGAGGAGGACTATCCCGAAAAATATGACCGCAACGACATCAAAACGGTGCTGACAAAATTCCTTGAGAGCTACGATCCCGCCGACGATATGAACGTGTGGTTTGATAAGATCAAGGCCATCGGTGAGCCTCTTGGCTACACCCCCGACATGAAGGCCTACCGTGCCGATCCCGCTGCCTTCCGCGGCAGCGTGGCCGACGTCAGCATGTTCTTGCGCGTGGCTGTCACGGGCAAGCTCAACTCCCCCGATATGTACGCCGTGATGCAGATTCTCGGCAAGGAAACGGTTGCCGCACGCATCGGCAACATGCTAAAGAGCTTATAATTCGCGAAAGGAAATAAAAAACATGGAAGAAATCGCAAGCAACTTTATACACGAGATCATCGACGCCGATCTCTCCGCCAACCCCGAGCTGAAGATCCACACCCGCTTCCCTCCGGAGCCGAACGGATACCTTCACATCGGATCGGTCAAGGCCATCTGCATCAACACCGACGTTGCCAATAAGTACAACGGTCTGTTCAACCTACGCTATGACGACACCAACCCCGCGAAGGAAAGCGACGAGTTCGTGCGCTCGATCCGCGAGGATCTCGAGTGGCTCGGTGCAACCCCCACAGGCGGCGTGTTCTACGGCTCGGACTATTTCGGTAAGTGCTATGAGTTTGCCGTACAGCTCATCAAGCAGGGCGACGCTTACGTTTGTGACCTCTCAAAGGACGATCTGGCCGATTACAAGGGCACCGACCGTGCCGTGGCCTCGAAGGAATCGCCTTACCGTAACCGCTCGGTTGAGGAAAACCTTGAACTGTTCGAGAGAATGAAAAATGGCGAGTTTGCAGACGGCGCACGCACGCTCCGTGCGAAGATCGATCCGTCCTCCGACAATCCCTATCTACGTGACCCCGTCATCTACCGCATCAAGCACATTCATCATCACCGTCAGGGCGACGAGTGGTGCGTGTACCCGATGTACGACTTCGCACACCCCATTCAGGACGCGTTGGAGGGCATCACGCACTCGCTCTGCTCGAGCGAGTTCCGCAATCACCGTCCGCTTTACGACTGGGTCGTGGAAAAGATCGGCTTTGCACAGAAGCCCCACCAGTGGGAGTTCGGCCGCATGAACATTACCT
>CAYULZ010000074.1:0-8233 GCA_964445865.1 uncultured Lachnospiraceae bacterium
TTCGGTCACCCGTGGTTCAACTTCGGCGCGGACAAAATGTCCAAGTCCCGCGGCAACGTGATCTACGCTGACGAGCTTGCCGCTCGCTTTGGCGTTGACGGTGTCCGTTACTACGCGCTCTCCGAAATGCCCTTTGCCAACGACGGCAGCATCACCTACGAGACGGTGATCAAGAGATTTAACACCGACCTCGTCAATAATCTTGGCAACCTTGTGAAGCGTACGCTTGACATGCAGAAGAAGTATTTTGACAAGGTGGTTCAGGCGCCCTGTGAGGAAGAAGCACTGGATGCCGAGCTGAAGGATGCGTGCGTCAAGGCTTATGACGGACTGGTCAAGAATATGGATGCCTTCAAGGTGGCAGATGCTCTGACCTGCATTTTTGACATGCTTTCCCGCGCCAACAAATATATTGATGAGACCACGCCCTGGACGCTTGCCAAGGATGAGAGCAAAAAGGCACGCCTCGGCACAGTCCTTTATAACCTCCTTGAGACGATCCGCTGGGGTGCGGTCATGCTCCTGCCTTTTGTTCCCGAGACGGCAGAAGGCATTCTGGCGATGCTTGGTACCGATAAGGTCGACTATGCTACGATCGGTACGGCCGACCAGTTTGGCGCTATGGAAGCGGGAAGCGTAGTAGGCGACTCCAAGGTTCTGTTTGCAAGAATCGATGAAGCGAAGATGCTCGCAGAGCTCGAAGCAGAGATGGCGGCAAAGAAGGCCGCTGCCGAAGCAGCCGCGAAGGCGCAGGAAGCGCCCGAGAAGCCCGAGGGCTGTGCGCTTATCGGCATTGAGAACTTTATGGGCGTCGAGCTTCGCACGGCACAGGTGATTGCCTGTGAGCGTGTACCGAAGGCCAAGAAGCTGCTCTGCATGCAGCTCGATCTCGGCTATGAGAAGCGCCAGGTCGTTTCGGGCATTGCCAAGTTCTATGCCCCCGAGGATATGATCGGCAAGAAGGTCATCATCGTGGCCAACCTCAAGCCCGCCACGCTTTGCGGCATTGAGTCGCAGGGCATGATCCTCGCGAGCGGCGAGGCGCAGGTTCGCGTGGTATTTCTGGCAGAGGATACGCCCCTTGGCGAGCGTGTTCGCTAACACACGGCGTTCGGGGATGGGATACCATCCCCGACGGCTTTTGCGCGAAGCGCAGAAAGGAACATAGTATGAACGTTACCGTGGTGGGCTGCGGCCGTTGGGGCTCGCTGATCGCTTGGTATTTGGATTCGCTCGGTCACAGCGTCACGCTGTACGGTCGCGCGAGCTCCGCACATATGCAACGCTTGCTCGCGGAGCGGCGCAACGATCTTCTCACGCTTTCGGAGCGCATTGCACTTTCGACCTCGCTCTCGTCGCTCGAGGGCGCGGACGTGATCGTGATTTCGATCGCCTCGCAGCAGCTGCGAGGCTTTCTCGGCGAGATCGCACCGCTTGGACTCCAAAATAAGGCCGTGGTGCTCTGTATGAAGGGCATCGAGATCGAGAGCGGTAAGCGTCTGTCGGAGGTGGCCGAGGAGTGCCTCGATCCTTCGATGGCGGTCGCCGTCTGGCTTGGCCCGGGTCACGTGCAGGAGTTTTACGCGGGCATTCCGAATTGTATGGTCATTGACAGCCGTCACGAGACGGTCAAGGAGCAATTGGTCGAGGCCTTTTCGGGTGAGCTGATCCGCTTTTATTACGGAACCGACCTCATTGGCAACGAAATCGGTGCGGCGGCCAAGAACGTCGTCGGCATCGCCGCAGGTGCGCTCGACGGGCTTGGACTTTCCAGTCTCAAGGGCGCGCTCATGTCGCGCGGCACGCGCGAGATCGCACGCCTCATTGCCGCGATGGGCGGCAACGAGCTGTCGGCCTACGGCCTTTGCCACCTCGGCGACTACGAAGCGACCGTGTTTTCTAAGTACAGCCACAATCGCCGCTTCGGCGAGGCGTGGGTCAAGGGCGAGCCCTACGATCTTCTGGCCGAGGGATACTATACCGTCCGTGCCATGATGACACTCGAGAAGCAGTACGGCGTCGAGCTGCCGATCTGCCGCGCCGTATACGAGGCACTGTACGAGGGAAGAGATGCGAAGGAAGCCCTTGGAAGCTTGTTCCATCGCAGCTTGAAGAAGGAATTTTAACGCTATGAGCAAGCATAACGAAACCGACGTGCTTTCACGCGAGGGTATTTTCGACTCGCACGCGCACTATTTTGACCGCCGATTTGAAGCCGAGGCCGAGGGTGCGGATGCGATCCTTACGAACGAGGTGTTCGGCAAGGGTGTGGCAGGCGTGATCAACGTCGGCACGAACAACGAAAATAACCGTATCTGCATCGAGCAGGCGGCGCGTTATTCGCGCATGTATGCGGCGGTCGGCCTACATCCCGAGGACGTGCAATTTTGCGTCGGCGACCTCGACGGGGAATTGGTAGCTCTGCGCGCGCTTCTCGATACCGAGGAAAAACGGCAAAAAAACAAGATCGTCGCGCTTGGTGAGATCGGACTTGATTATCATATGGAACATACCGACAAGGCGCGGCAGGCCGCCTTCTTTGAGGCACAGCTTGTCATGGCCGAGGAACTGGACATTCCCGTGATCATTCACGATCGCGAGGCGCACGGCGATTGCTTTGAGACCGTGCTCCGCCATCCGCGCGTGCGCGGTGTGTTCCATAGCTTCAGCGGCAGTGCGGAGATGGCGCGCGAGCTTGCGCGCCGAGGGTGGTATATCTCCTTTTCGGGTGTGCTGACCTTCAAAAACGCGCGAAAAACGCTCGAGGTCGCCGCGAGTCTGCCGCACGATCGCATTCTCGTGGAGACCGACGCGCCCTATCTTGCACCCGTACCGTTTCGCGGACGGATCAACCATTCGGGGCTGATCGCCTATACGGCGGCGACGCTTGCGGAATTGATCGGTCTTTCCTATGAGGAAACGGTCGCGCTGACGGCAGACAACGCGCGTGCGTTGTTTGATATTCAGGCTTGACGGAGACCCGATATGAAGATCGAATGGACAAAAATTCCGACCGACTTTCACGGTGAGCGCTGTTACGTGCACGCGAGAGGATTGATTTTACCAGACGGCTTTGGCCTTGTCACTACGCAAAAGCTTGCGCTTTCTGGCACGGACGTGTTTTACGGCCTTGAAATGATGACGACACAGGACGGCGGTCAAAGCTTTTCTGCACCACGTACGTGCGAGAACCTCAAGCGCCGTTACTTTGCCGACGGCACGAGCGTAGCCATGTGCGATGCGACGCCCTTTTATCACAAGAAGACGGGTAAGATCATCCTGACGGGACACACGGCGATGTACGATGCGGAAAACCGTGTGATGGCCTCGCCGCGTCCGCGGCAGACGCCGTACGCCGTTTTCAACAAGGAAACGGGCGACTTTGGCAAATATCGGATTCTTGAAATGCCGCAGGATGCTGAGGATACCTATTTTTCTGTCGGTGCGGGCTGTGCGCAGATCCTTGAGCTTCCCTCGGGAGACCTACTTATTCCGATCTATTATAAGCCTTATGCGGTAGCCTGTGACAAAAACGGTTGCAGCTCAGTAGCCGTTTTGCGGTGCTCCTTTGACGGGGAAGAGATGAGGGTGCTGGAAATCGGTACTCCGCTGACCGTCGACGAGCCGCGCGGGCTTGGTGAGCCGTCGATCGTTTCCTTTGACGGCAAATATTTCTTGACACTTCGCAACGACGTGCGGGGCTACGTGGCAAAGAGCCGCGACGGCCTGCACTATGATGCACCGCATCCGCTTTGCTTTGATGACGGCGAGGAGCTTGGCAGCTATAACACCCAACAGCATTGGCTCGTGGGTGGCAATCAGCTGTGGCTCGTTTATACGCGTAGGGCGGAGAATAACGATCACGTCTTCCGCCACCGCGCGCCTCTCTTTATCGCAGAATTTGATCCGAAGCGCATGTGTGTGATTCGCTCGAGCGAGCAGATTGCCGTGCCGGAGCGCGGCGCACGCCTTGGCAATTTCGGCTGTCAGTCCTATTCGGACGAGGTCGGCTACGTGTTCGCCGCCGAGTGGATGCAGCACGGACACGACGGCTGGGAATATTGTGCCAAGTACGGTAGCGACAACAGTATTTTTATCAGCAAGATTACGTATTAAAAAAGACCGCATCTCCATCGTGGAGATGCGGTCTTTCGTATATTAAAGATTTTCTGGCTCGTATTCGGGAACGGCGTCGGTGCAGGAAACCACAAAGGCTGCGACCTTCGTCGCGTGGGAGAGGGCGGCGACAATATCGCCGTCGCGCAAATAGCGGTGTAAAAAGGCGGCCGAAAAGCTGTCGCCCGCACCCACGGTCGAGGCGACCTCGGTGGGAACGGCTTCGCCGGTGCATTCCTGTTGTTCATCCAACGCATACGCGCCGTCGGCTCCCAGCGTGACGATGATGCAGCGCAGGTGCTCATAGCGCGCCTGCAGTGCGTGCGCGAGTTCTCCGTAGGAGATGGTGGGAGAGAAACCAAGCAACGCCGCAACGGTGGGGAGCTCCTCCTGGCTGATCTTCAGAATGGTCGCATGCGAGACGGCAAAGATAACCGTTTCCTCCGAATAAAAGGGCGCGCGGATATTGATGTCGACGAAAACGTCGGAAAATCGGTAAGACTTCAGAAGCGTGGAGAGCGCCTGAAAATTGCTCTTGCTTTGCAGCGCAAGCGTGCCGAAGTAGAGCACGCGGAAGTCATCGGAAAGCGCGGGGATTTCGATATGCTCGTAAGCAACGTCCTCCAGAAAGCGATAGCTTGGCGTGCCGGTCTCGTCCAGCGTGACGATGGCCTGGCCCGTGGGAAATCCGCCAAGAGAGGGCACGTAATCGGTATGGACACCCCAGAGAGCCAGGCGTTCCTTGGCTTGCACGCCCCACGTGTCGTCACCGACGGCGGAGAGCAGATAGGCTTCCTCGCCGTGCTTGGCCAGATGCGCGGCAAAATTCAGGGATGCACCGCCAAGAAAGGCCTTGTCGGGATAAACGTCCCATAAAATTTCTCCAAAGGCAAGAATCTTTTTTTGCTTCATACGTCCTCCTACAAAAACAATGCTTCTTTGCCACCATTATATCACAACGACTGCGGAATGTCAATGAAAAAATGCTTTAAGATAAATAGACTTTCATAGCCTTGGCAAAGCAATGGCCGAGTGCGACAAGGCACTCCTGCGAGATCTTATTCTCGGGCGTTCCAAAGTAGGCGCTCTCAAGCGAGAAGGAAAGGTCACATTCGGGACGGCAATTCACGGTATAGGCGCAATTGGGACTCGGCTGATTCCAGCTCGTGCAGGGCGGATAGTCGTTTTCTTTTTTGTAGTCCATCGCATCGGGCGTGATTTCGGCGGCAAAGAGCTCGGAAAAGCGGTCAAAGCAATCCAGCTTTTCCGTCATGTTGCGGACGACGAAGATCGTGTCGTTTTGCTTGCCGAGGTGGCCGGGGGCATGAAAGTCCGCGCCGAAATGACAGCCGTATTGCTCAACAAGGCGCATGATCGCAGCGGTCTCGGGATAGAGCGGCTCGGCGATGTAGTCGCGGTTGTGGTCGTGCGGGATGCGGCTCTTGCCTTGATCGCCGTCGAGTACGCCATCGTAATCGACGAAGGGAATGCATAGGACGCGCGTGTTCGGGATCGGAGAAGAAAGCAGCTCCTCGAGCACGCCCTCCAGCACGTAGCTGCCCGTCGATTCACAGGCGTGGTGGCGCGCAGTCAAAAGAATGGTTCGCTCGCCCTCGCCGATTGAAAGATAGGGAACGGAGCGCTTCTTTGGGCTCTTGCAAAGCTCGGACACGGCAAGGCCATGGCTCTCGGCAAACGCCGTAAAGTGATCGGGATGATAGAGCATATGGTGCGCGAAATAAACGCGGTTCTCGTCGGCTCCGAATTGGTAGGTGAAGCTTTCGCCGTCCGCGCTGTCAAGCCAATGCCAATGTATGAGGTCATGGCTGACGGCAGGACCCCAATAGCCGACTCTCCGGTAGCCGAAATGAAAATTCAGGGTCTGTCCCTCGGCGCCCTCGACGCAGAACGCCCAGTAAAACCAATCGCCGATCGTATCGCGCAGCTCGTTGCGCAGATACACGTCGTTTCCGATTTGCTTAATGACGTGAATATTGCCGCCGACAAATTCGTTATGGATTCTCATATTTCATACCTCTCCTGCACCTTATCGTAGATTTTTCCGCCCGAGAAAAGCTTGGCAAAGCGCAGAACGTCCTCGCGCAGATAGGTTTCGTTTTTCGTTGCGTGTACGTCGTAGCTGTCCATGGCGATGGGCAGACCTTGGGGATCAAGGGCTGTGGTGTAGATGCTGAAGCTCTTGTCCTCGGTAATGTGTCCGTTGTCGTCCACCGAGAGCCCCAGATGAAAGACGGCGTTGTAGATCGGTGGATTGTAGGTAAAGCCGTCGCCGACGATGCAGGGGTCATGCATAAAGTTGCCGAGGCAGAAGATCTTGAGGTAGCCGTCCTTGTGCTCGGACTCCTGAATGAGATGCTGATGGTGTCCGACGATGATATCGGCACCGTATTCCTTCACCTTTTCGGCAATAAAGGCCGAATAAGGATCAATATCCTGAATGTATTGCCCGCCGTTGTGTATCATGGCGATGACGTAATCGGATGCTTCCTTCGCGCGTGCGATATCGTTCTTCAGCTGCTCAAGGTAGGGCGCGACCAGCGCGTACTCGTCGCCATCGGGATCGTAGATGCGCGCAAGGTCTTCGGCAATTTTGTCATATTTGTTCAAGAGGTGGATCGAGCCGGGTAGTGTCTCCTCGGGCTGGAGAAGGTTGACCATGTAGGGGTGCTCAAGAAAGGTACGGTGCGCAAAGGCGTTGGTGCCGTAGGTGTAGTTGACAAAGCCTACGCGAATGCCACCAAGCTCCTTGACGAATACGTGGTCGCGCGCCTCTGCGGAGTCGTAGATACCAATCGTGTCAAAGCCCTTTTTGTGGCAGGTAGCCAAGGTGCGTTTGATGCCCTCTTCGCCGCGATCCATGCAATGATTGTTGGCGAGTGCCAAGAGGTCAAAGCCACAATCCTTCAGGGCATCAAGATAGGTATCGGGGGTGTTGAAGCGATAGCGCTCGTAGGTGTATTGTAGCGCCTCGCCCGCGATCGGCGTCTCGAGGTTGCCGACGAGGTAGTCGCAATCCTTCAGCTTCGTTGCCCGTCCAAAGGCAAAGGAATAATCCATACCCGAGAGTTCAGTCATGCGCGGGGAGCACATCATGTCTCCCACAAAGGTCAATTTTGCGGTTTTCATGCGTTTTTTATCCTTTCCTGAATGTTCGTTACGTCGAGCTCGCGCGGTTGCTTGCCCTCCTTAACGGCCAGAGCCGCCGCCGTGCCTGCCGCGATACCCGTGCCGACGCAGATCGGCATGGCGCGGTAATTGGAATGTGCGAGGTGTGTGCCCGAGATGTTCCGTCCCGAGAGCAACAGACCGTCGACCGCTTCGGGAACGAGACAACCGTAGGGAATGGTGTAGCCGTTTTTCTGTGTGAATTTGTGCTGAACGCCCGTCTTGTCAAGGCCTGCGCCCGTGATGTTGTGGACGTCAAAGTTGAAATACGCGTCAAATACCACGGCATCCTCGTGCTGAACGGCATCTGCAATCTCCTCGGCCGTCAGCGTTTTTTCGCCGCGGAAGCGGCGCGTTTCGCGCACGCCGATGAGCGATGCCGTGCCGATGACGAAGCAATTTTCATAACCGGGTGCATACTCGCGCAGAAAGTCGACAATGGCGGGGATCTGTGCGCGACAGACGCATTCGGCGCGTGTTAAATCCTCGGCCGACGTGCCGTCGATATCCGTGACGTTGGTCATGTTGACCGTCACGATGCCGGGGAGTGTCGAGCGGTAGAGCAGAACGTGTCCCGCGGGGTGGGGAAGCTTTTCACGCGCAAGGGCTTGCAGCTCTCCGCGCTCGGTTTCATAGGTTCGCTCGAACGAGCCGAGATAGACGGCGCGGGCGGTATCGACGCCGCCAAGCTTGAACATCAGCGTGGCGGGCTGCATTTTGCCGTCCTCCTCGCGCCCCTTGTCAAAGGGCACGCCGGCACGCGCGGCCACGTCGCCGTCGCCGCTCGCATCGATCACAACCTTTGCGGAAAAGTGGCAAAAGCCGTCCTTGTTGTGACAGAGAATGCCCGTGACGGTCTTGCCCTCCATCGTGACGTCGCAGAATCGCGTGTAAAGAAGTAACTCGACGCCCGCCTCCTCCAGCATCTCCA
>CAYULZ010000075.1:0-7832 GCA_964445865.1 uncultured Lachnospiraceae bacterium
AGTTCTTTCTGCCGAGGAGGCCAACAAGGACGCAATGGCGCTTCTGGATCGGGTAGGTTTGGCTGACAAGGCCAAGGAATATCCCAACCGTCTCAGCGGCGGTCAGAAACAGCGAATCGCCATCGTCCGTTCCCTGATGATGAAGCCCGAGGTTATGCTCTTTGACGAGCCTACCAGCGCCCTGGATCCTGAAATGGTGGGCGAGGTGCTGGACGTGATGAAACAGCTGGCCCGCGAAGGAATGACCATGGTGGTTGTCACCCATGAAATGGGATTTGCCCGTGAGGTCGCTGACCGCGTGATCTTTATGGCGGACGGTGTCATTGTTGAGGAGGGAGCTCCTGCGGAGTTCTTTTCTAATCCGAAAAATCCGCGTTTGCAGCAATTTTTGCAAAAGGTGCTATAAACAAAAATGGGATTTTCCATGTGGAAAATCCCATTTTTCTATTTTGTTTTAGTCCTGTGCATCCTCGGCGTGAACGTCGACGTTGCGAACAGCCGTTCGCAGAATGCGAATCTTCGTTCTGTCGTGGCCGGTCTCGATCATAACAGTTTCTTCTTTGATGCTTACGATCTTACCGATGATGCCGCCGATCGTCGTGATCTCGTCGCCAACCTGCAGATTGTTCCGCATTTCGTTGACCTCGCGCTCCTGCTTCTTCTGGGGACGAATCATGAAGAAATAGAGAGCCACAAACATAACGACGATCAATACGATAGACATAATACTGCTACCCACGGTTTTGATACCTCCAAAAAATATTTTTCTTATCATATCATATTTTGTAAAAGAATTCAAGTATTAATTGTGAATTTTATGGTAAATCATTGAAATATTGAAAAAAATATGATATAATAAAATATATATGTGGTTTTTTACCATTTTCATAGCGGAGAAGAGATATGAACAAGGATAAGCAATACATTGAGTGTGCCAAGATCATCAATACGCACGGGTGTCACGGCGGTATCAAAATGGAGTCGTGGTGTAATAGCCCAGAGGAGCTTGCCTCCTTGAAGCGTATCTATTTGTATAAAAATGGCGCATACGAGGAATATAAGCTCCGCAAGGCGTCGGTCTTTAAGCAATTTGTTGTAGCCGAGCTTGACGGTGTGACGGATATGGATCAGGCGCTTGCCCTCAAAAATCAAGTGTGCTATGCCCGACGTTCGGATTTTGACCTCGCCGAAGGGGAGTATTTCATTGCCGATCTGATCGGAATCCCCGTAATCGATGCCGATAACGGAAGGGAATACGGACGCGTCAAGGAGCTGATCAACCGTGGTGCATCGGATATTTATGTCGTGGAAACGGAAAACGAAGAGGTCATGATTCCGGCGGTTCCTGCCTTTATTGACCGTGTGGATATCCAAACGGGCGTGTACGTCCGTCCGATCGACGGCATGTTTTCCTCGGAGGATGTATGACCTTTGATATTATGACCCTGTTTCCCGAGCTGGTACAGTACGTTCTCGGGGAAAGTATTATCGGGCGTGCACAAAAAAGTGGCGTCATCGAAATCGCTTGCCATAACATTCGCGATCATTCCGAGGACAAGCACCGCAGAGTGGACGATACCCCCTATGGCGGCGGCAAGGGTATGCTGATGATGGCTCCGCCTATCTATAACTGCTACAAGCATATTATGGAGCTGCGCAAAGATACTGCTAAAAAAACGCGCGTGCTATATATGTCGCCCTCGGGGCAGGTCTTTCATCAGAAAAAAGCCGAGGAGCTTGCTACCTACGATCATGTCGTGATTTTATGTGGGCATTACGAGGGGGTGGATCGTCGGATTATCGACGAGATTGTCGATGAGGAGATCTCCATCGGCGACTACGTTCTGACAGGAGGCGAAATTCCCGCATGCCTTGTTGTGGATTCCGTAGCAAGGCTGGTAGACGGGGTTCTGTCCGATGCAGAATGTTATGAAAATGAAAGCATTTCCAGCGGTATGCTGGAATACCCGCAATATACGAGACCCTATGAGTTTCACGGGGTTAAGGTTCCCGACATTTTGATCTCGGGACATCATGAAAATATCGACCGTTGGCGTCACGAGGAGGCACTGCGCCTCACCAGAGAAAGACGGCCCGACATATTAGAGAAATTCGGAAAGGAGAAGTAAATGAAACGTAAGAGCAAAGACGGCGTATTGCCGAAAAAGCATTCAAAACCGAATCGCAGAGAATATGCCAATCTTGTCTCTGTCAGCGTGATCATTTATCTTTTGGACAAATTCTCCGATTGGGTTTATGAGTCTTTGGTTGAAGGCTTTTTCGGGCGGATCTTTACCGCCTATTCCGTCGAGGAGGCTGCCTTTGATCATGGCTTTGTAAAGCATTATTTCAAAAGCTCCCATATCGTTCATAACTATTTTCGCCGAGGCCGTCGCGCCATATCCAAGGGCTTTGAAAACAGCTTTTTCCTTGGCAAGCTTCGAGGCTTGGCCGGAAAATTTAAACGAATGCCTGTGCGTGCATACGGAAATTTCTGGCTATCGTTCGGCATTTATACCATTTTGGTTTATTTCATCAAAATGCTTCTTCCGTTTTTTGAAACAGCATCGAATGACGTTTTGATTACAGGTATCATCATCTCGATCACCGCGATTCCGCTTTTGACCTCTAAGGAAACCTTGGCGGGCGCAGCCAAAAACAGCAAAATGGTTGGAGCGCTCTTTGTTTCGGCCTTCGGCTTCCGAGAGGAGAACTTTGAGGGAAAGCCCGTAGCATCCAGACATTATAACAATGTCATGATCTTTCTCGGCATGCTCTTTGGCGTTTTGACATTCTTCCTGCATCCACTCTATATGCCCGTTCTTTTTGTGATACTGCTAGTCATTCTTTTGGTTTTTGCAACACCCGAAATTGGCGTATTGAGCATTCTGGAGTTGTTACCGTTTTTCTCCTATTTCAGCTATCCGACTATCGCGCTTGCGATCTGCGTGCTGACCACGTTTTTGGCGTATCTATTCAAGGTTTTTCGCGGGAAACGGCTTTTGAAGCTGGATCTCTTTGATTGGCTGATCGTGATCTTTGGTGTTACGATTTATTTTGGCGGCCGCATCAGCGCGGGGGGAGAATTTTCTTATCAATCGGCGTTGCTGTCCTGTGCTTTGATGCTTGGATATTTTCTGATCGTCAATCTGATGAGAACCAAGCAATGGATCCATCGTTGCTTCGTTGCGCTTGTAAGCTCGGCAACCGTCGTTTCCGTCATCGGTATTCTTCAGTATTTCTTCGGTACGCTGAACCGCACGTCCTTGGATCTAACGTATTTTTCAGATATCAAAGGGCGCGTGACAGCGCTGTTTGAAAATCCGAATGTTTTGGGCTTCTATTTGGCTATGATCTTTCCTCTGGCGTTGTATTTTCTTGTACATGCCAAGAGCTTCCGCCGAAAATTCCGTCTTTTCCTGGTCTGTACCGTCATGGTGGTTTGCGTAATCCTTACGTGGTCGCGCGGTGCTTGGTTGGCTATGCTGATCAGCTCGCTGATCTTCCTTTTGATCTACACGAGAAAGACGCTACGTTATTTGTTGCTTCTTTTGCTGTCAGTTCCTTTTCTCGCATTTCTTTTGCCGGACACGGTCATTCGACGTTTCTTGAGTATCGGCAACTTTGCCGACTCCTCTACGACCTATCGTTTATATACGTGGCGCGGTACGTTAGATGCGATCAGCGACTATTTTGTAAGTGGCGTTGGATACGGCGTTGAAACCTATCAAGAGGTATATCCCGGATATGCCTATGCCGGTATGACCTCGGCAGAGCACAGTCACAGCCTTTTTTTGCAGATCCTGTTCTCTATGGGAATCTTTGCCCTCATTGTATTTTTATTTATCGTGTTGCTCTTTGTTCAGCGCAATCTGGAAAACATCAAGCTTTCTTCGGATCAAACGGCGCGCATGATGATCGCCGCTGCCCTATGTAGTGGAATCGCACTTCTGATTATGGGAATTTTTGATTACGTTTGGTATCAGTATCGCATTTTCTTCCTATTCTGGATCATTTTGGGCTTGACGTCCGCCCTTGCACGGATCGAACATCGCGAGCGAGAACGCGACCGGTTGCTACAAATTGCCGAATCGGATTATGCATCCGTTGATTTTGATATGTAAGCTTATTTGTGAAAAAATAGTAAGGTGGTATTGCTATGAATAGTACGGTAAAAAAGAAAAAAAATAAGGCGCCGAATACGAAGCAGAGAAAATTCAATTTTGTCGATTTTTTGCTTATCGTTCTGGTGCTTGCTATCATCGCCGGTGCGGTCTATCTGTTTTCTCCCGGTTCGTTTATCAATAAGCTCGGATCGGCCAAGCAGGGAACGCTGTCGTATACCGTAGAGATCCAGGGTGTAGACGGAGAATATTTGAATAAAATTAAGGAAAATGACGTAGTGGTGGATTCGGTCAGCAAAAACACATTAGGAACCGTCGCTGCCGTGGATTATAATACCAAGCAAACGGTGCTAGAATATGCCGAGCAAGCCGACGGAAGCTACGTAGGTGTTCTTTCGGAGTATCCCGATCAGTATACGGTGCTCGTTACAGTTACCGCTCCGGCTGAATACGTTGCGGGAGACGGTTATTTTGTAAATAACTGTCGCATTGCCGTAGGAGAGGGCTTGGCGTTGCGTTTCCCCGATTTTGCGGCCGAGGGATATTGCATTTCCTTGATCCCCGAAAATTTCCAGTAATGGCGCAGAAAGGAGAGTTTTGATATGGGAAATCGTAATACAGAAAAAGAAAAAAGATCGCCTCGCTTCGGTGTTCTGGATGCCGTTATCATCCTGCTGGTCATTTGCTTGATCGCAGGTATCTACTTCCGATCTAATATCATCGAATGGATTTCCAATCAACGTAACGTGCGCGATTATACGGTAACGTTTACGGTTGATCATATTCGTTATACGACACCGAACTACATCAACGTAGGCGATAAGGTTGTCTTTGCTTCCAATGGGGAAGCGTTCGGAACGATCATCGAGGAATCGGAGGGGATGTCCAATATTGCCCTGAGTGTAACCCCCTCGTCCGAGATCTTTACCGATAATGGTCAGGTCATCGAGGTCTTTTATCCAAACAATGAATCCCGTGTGGATGTTAAAGGTCGTTTGCGCTGTCGGGGTACGTATTCCGAGGACGGTGGATTTCTGATTAACGGATCGACCTATCTGTCCGCTGGCCAAACCGTAACGGTGCAAACCGAATTGGTTACTCTGGAGCTTCGTATTCTGGAAATTACCGCGGTAGAATAAGAATTTTGAAAATATTTCCATTTTTCACAGAATCAGTGTGCAAAATGAAGATGTTTTTGGCGTTAAAATAAAAAAGTTTATTCAATATCACCAACATTTAACTATTGATTTTGTGGAGTTTTTTTGATATACTATTAGTGTATCGAGATTGGTTGCCAAGGTTGTGTCTCGTTTTATTTGCGTTGGTAGCTGACTCTTAAGAACAGGAGCATTATTATGGTAAAACATGACGTAACAATCACGAATAATATCGGTTTGCATGCAAGACCTGCTACCTTCTTTATTCAAAAGGCAAACTCTTACAAGGCATCGATCTGGATCGAAAAGGACGACCGCAAGGTCAACGCTAAGAGTCTGCTCGGCGTTCTTTCCTTGGGAATCGCCAAGGGCATGACCGTTACCTTGGTTGCCGAGGGAGCAGACGAGGCCATCGCCATTGAGGGCTTGGTAGAACTGGTTCAAAACAGTTTTGCTGAATAACGTGCGTAAGCAATCATTTTTGGGGCTGTTTGAATCAACAGCCCTTTTTGCATAAGTACTGATAGGAGGTGTGTATCATGCCGCAAACGGCGAAACGAAATGAAGAGCTTTTAAGTAAGGCCAATTCCTTGCCTGTTTGCCCGGGCGTGTATATCATGCGCGACCGCCACGACAAGGTGATCTACGTAGGAAAATCCCGCGCGCTCAAGCACCGTGTATCACAGTATTTTCAAAACAGTCAAAAGCAGATCAAGACCGCAAAAATGGTAGCGGCGGCGGAAAGCTTTGACTATATCCTTTGCAAAACCGAGATTGAGGCCCTCAGCCTTGAGAACTCGCTGATCAAGCAATATACACCCAAATATAACATTCGTCTCAAGGACGCAAAATCCTATCCTTACATCAAAGTAACAGCCGAGGAATATCCGCGCGTCGTCTTTACTCGCTCGCGACTGTCCGACAAGGCTAAATATTTCGGTCCGTTTTCGGGAACATCGGTCGTCTTTTCTATTTTGGATATTCTCCACAAATCGCTTGGACTTCCCAGCTGTAAGCGAAGCTTTCCGCGCGACATCGGAAGGGAGCGCCCCTGCATCTATTATCAGATGCGTCAATGCTGTGGCGTTTGCACAGGGAAGGTAACCAAGGAAGAATATGACGCACTGGTTCGGTGTGCCATGGATATTCTGCGCGGTAATACAGCATCGGCTACGCGCATGCTTGAGGAAAAGATGCTTGGCTACGCAGAGGAAGAACAGTTTGAGGCTGCGGCACGCTGTCGTGATGCCATGAGAGCCTTGGATCGTCTCCATCAGAAGCAGAGCGTAGTCGCAGCCCCCGACGTTAACATAGATGTGTTTGGTGTTTTTACCGACGAGCTTTCTACTGCGGTTTCCGCTATGTATGTACGAGGCGGTAGCGTCAACGACACCAAGGATTGGGTCTTTGGCGCAGAGACGATTACCGATAGCGGTGCGTGGGTTTCTTTTCTGGTCGAGCATTATATGCTTCACGATGACATTCCCGCGACGATTATGGTTTCGTTCGAGCCGGAGGAAAATGACCGATTGGCGCTTGAGGCGTTCCTCTCGCAGAGAGCAGGAAGACGTATTACGGTCAAAAAGCCGGAAAGGGGGACCTTCAAGAGCTTGTGCGATGTTACCTGTGGCAATGCCGAGGAAAAGGCACGGCAAAGCCGTATCGAGGCTCAACGTGACGAAAGCGTGCTCATCACGCTCGCATCCATGCTTCAGCTTGAAAGTGTACCCGAGCGTATTGAGGCATACGATATTTCTAATATCGGGGCCGAGAATATTACGGCGGGAATGGTCGTATACCTCAACGGAAAGCCATGTAAGAACGATTACCGCTCCTTTAACATCAAAAGTGTGATCGATGCGCCCGACGATTACCGTTCCATGCAGGAGGCGATTGCGCGCCGTATTCGCCACCTGAAGGAGGATTCCTCCGGATCCTTTGCACAGTATCCTGATCTGTTACTGATCGACGGAGGCAAGGGACACGTGTCGGCAGTCAAGGAGGTTTTGCGAGCGGAGGGCGTGGATATCCCCGTATTCGGTATGGTCAAGGATGATTACCATAAAACGAGAGCGCTGTGTACCGATACCGAGGAGATCAATATTGCTCGTGAAAAAGCCGTTTTTGTGCTGATCTACCGTATCCAGGATGCCGTACACCATTTCACGGTCGATAAAACGACCAAGGCAAAGGGGAAGACACTCAAGCATTCGGCGCTCGAAAAAATCCACGGAATCGGCCCTGCCAAGGCCAAGCAGCTTCGTCTTGCGATGGGAAGCTTTCACGCCATCAAGGAGGCAACCGAAGCGGAGCTTGCCGCGGTCAAGGGAATTTCTGCCGAGGACGCAAGAAATATTTACCGCTATTTTCATAAATAAAAGAGGGAACTATGATGAGAATTATTACGGGCAGTGCCAAAGGCATTCGCTTGAAAACCTTGGAGGGGGACGCAACACGTCCCACGGCAGAGCGTGTAAAGGAAGCCGTTTTTTCTATGCTTCAATTTGATATTGAAGGCAGAAGGGTGCTCGACCTTTTTTCCGGATCGGGG
>CAYULZ010000076.1:0-7735 GCA_964445865.1 uncultured Lachnospiraceae bacterium
AACCTAGGTAATGACGGAGTCAGAGTCCGTTGCCTTACCGCTTGGCGATGCCCCAATATTTGCGACGCTGTATATTATAGCAGATGAGGAAGGATTTGTCAAGCCTTTTTTTCAAAATCTTTTCTTTTTTTCGAAATTTACCAAAAATTCTTGGTTTCTCGTTTCTGCTCCGTCATCATTATGTCCCGTTTTTGATTGCGTATGTGAAATTTTTTTGATTTTTCTCGGAAATTTCAAAATTTTTGTCCATATTTTTCAAAAATATGTTATACTGTTAGCAACATCAAAGGAATGGCTATCCAAACACAGATCCTATGAGGTGTAGAATGAATTTACGAAGCAAAACGGTGCGCGCAGTTGCGTGCTTACTCTTGATCTGCCTGATCGGCACGCTCTCTCTTTCCTCCTGCTCGCGCTTGGTGCGAAGCATCAGCAGTACGGAGATCAACGAAAGCGGTGAGCTGATCGTGTATTATTCCGACGGCTCAAGCGAAAACCTTGGCGTAGTCAAGGGGGAAGACGGTGCGCCCGGTATACGCGGCGAGGTGGGTAAGAAGGGTGCAGACGGCGAGAAGGGTGCCAACGGCATCGACGGCATCGACGGTACCGACGGTACAAACGGCAAGGACGGCACGAACGGCACAGACGGTGTGATCACCATCGTGCCCGACACCGACACGGTGGCACTGGCCGCCGCAAAGGGACTGCGCAGTGCGGTCAGTATCTACTGTGTATTTACTGCCTCGGGCAGCACAACGCCCTATGCGTCGGCCGGCTCGGGTGTGATTTATCGGCTCGATCCTGCGACGGGCAACGCGCTCATCATTACGAACTATCACGTGGTTTACGACGTGGACAGCCGCACGCAGAACGGCATCAGCGAGAGCATTACGCTTTACTTATACGGCGCGGAATACGAATCTCTCGCCATAGAGGCCGAGTATGTCGGCGGATCAATGTATTACGACATTGCCGTGCTTTCGGTCACGGGCAGTGAGGTCTTGAAGAACTCCGACGCCGTAGCGGTGACGGTCGGTGATTCCGAGGCAGCTTGTGTCGGGTCGGACGCCATTGCGGTCGGCAATCCGAAGAATCTTGGTATTTCGAGCTCGCTTGGCATCGTCAGTGTGGACTCTGAGCAGATCAAGATGACGGCGGTTGACGAGGTCACGACGATCACGCTTCGTGTGATGCGGATTGACACGGCGGTCAACTCGGGCAACAGCGGCGGCGGTCTTTACAACCGTGCGGGCGAGCTGATCGGCATCGTCAACGCGAAGATCTCGGCCGAGGATGTCGAAAACATCGGCTACGCCATTCCGTCCAATCTGGCGGTGGCCGTGGCGGAGAACATCATAGATCATTGCCTTGGCACGGCAACCGAGACGGTCATGCGCGCGATGCTCGGCATTACGTTGAGCGTATCGGATTCGCGCGGCGAATTCGACGCCGAGAGCGGATACATAACGATCGTTGAGACGGTGTTCGTTAAGGAGGTTTCCGCAGGCGGTGCGGCAGACGGTCTTTTGCGGGCGGACGATACGGTGCTTTCGGTTACGCTCGGTGGGCGGACGGTCGACGTGATGCGGCAATATCAGGTGATCGACCGAATGCTGGACGCTCGTGCAGGCGACACGGTAACCTTTACGGTATTGCGTGACGGTACGGAAACAACGGTGCACGTGCCGATCGCGGCCGACGATCTGATCGCATATTAAGAAAAAATTCTGTTTATTAAGGTATACATACAAGAAAGGACATTATCATGGAATTTAATCCGATTTTTCGCATGATCGTTTGCAGTGACATTCACTACGGCGAAAGCACGCTTCACCCCGAAAACTTTGACTACCGCGGTCAGGAGTACGATCGCTTCGAGCAGGCCGTCCGCTATGCCTATGCCTATGCCGATGCCTGCGACTATAAGACGGTCGATGCCTTTTGCGCCGTCGGCGACTTTATCACGACGGGCCAGGAGTTTGAAATGGTCGATTTCAAGGCCTCGCTCGACCGCGTGATCCGTAAGGAGACCGACGTTGCGCTGACGATGGCGAGCCATGAATACTTCCACGACGGTGTCGAGAATGCGAATGAGCGCCTTGCGCGCATTTTTGGTCAGGAGCCGATGCGCCACGTGAAAATCAAGGGCTTCCACATCATCGGTCTTTCGACCGATGACCGTTGCCAGACGGGCGTCGAGAAGCAGGAGTGGCTCAAGCGAGAGCTGGCGGCCGCGCATGCCGACGACCCGAAGAAGCCAATCTTCTTTATGTTCCATCCGCAATTCCAGAATACCGTATACGGCAGCGCCGTGCTCTGGCGTACGGCCAATATTACGCGCATCACCATGAACCATCCGCAGGTTGTTTCCTTCAGCGGCCACTCGCACGCGCCGCTTCACGATCCGCGTACGGTGCATCAGAAGCATTTTACTGCCTTCGGTACGGGTGCGGTCATCGGTTTGTCGCTGTGTAACGCCGACCGTATGCCCATTACGCAGACGCCGACGCTCGGTCAGAGTCAGCTCCTCATCGTGGAGGCCGACGCCGACGGACGCGTGCGTGTGCTTCCGATGGACGGCACGAACGGCAAATTTTTGCGCGAGGGCTGGCTGATCGAGAAGCCCTACGATCCCGATAGCTTTGTTTACACCGACGCGCGCTATGATGCGGCACAGAAGCCGACCTTCCCCGAGGATGCAACGCTTTCGGCCTCGTATGCCGACGGCAAGCTGACCGTTTCGGTCACGCAGGCCTATGACGGCGACGAGCGCGTGCCGGGCTATCATTTTGCGGTGAAGGATAAGGACGGCGTGATCTGGCGTCAGTTCGGCATCTGCTCGGGTTATTATCTGTGCGATATGCCCCCTGTGGCCGAATATACGGTTGATTTTGAAGCGCCCGCAGGCGAGTATACCGTCGTCTGCCGCGCATACAGCTTCTTTGATAAGGTATCGGATGCCCTTACCGCAACGCTTTGCGTGTGATAAAGCGCGCCGGCTTTTTGGAGGATTGAGTCGGTTCTTTGTATGATGCACGGTTGTTCTTTTTGCCGTTTCGTGCTATAATACAAAAAAATAACGTAAGGAGAACCCGTATGAAAACCTTTTCCGTTGCCATACTCGGCTGTGGAAGCCGAGGGGCGAAATTTGCTGTGAATATGCTGAGCCTCGGAGAGAAATACGAGGTGGTCGCGCTGTGCGATACCAACGAGGCGCAGATTGAAAAGACGAAGAAGCTGTGCGATCTTCGCGATGTGGTCACCTCGACCGATCCCGATGCTTTCCTTGAGAAAAGATACGCGGACGTGCTCGTGATTGCGAGTCCCGACCGCCATCACGTGCCGCAAGCCGTCCGCGCGTTGCGCCTCGGCTACGACATTCTGCTGGAAAAGCCCTTGAGTGACTCCCGCGAGGAGCTGGCACTGCTTGCCGAAACGCAGAAGGAGATGGGCGGCAAGGTCGTGGTCTGTCACGAGCTTCGCTACGGTCCCGGCTTCCGTAAGTGCTCGGAGCTGTTGCGTTCGGGGGTCGTTGGCACGCTGTTTGCCATCGACCATACCGAGCGCGTCTGGTACGCGCATTGGGCGCAGAGCTACGTGCGTGGTATGTTCGCTTCGATAGAAAAATCGCACCCCGCGATTCTCGCCAAATGCAGTCACGACCTCGATCTGCTTCACTCGTGGGCAGGTAGCCCCTGCGTCAGCGTGTCGTCGGTTGGCGATCTTCGCTTCTTTAGACCCGAAAACGCGCCCGAGGGCGCGGCCGATCGCTGCCTCGACTGTCCGCATATGGATACCTGTGCGTATAGCGCCAAGAGAATGTATATCGATCTGTGGCACGAGCGCGGAGAGCCTGAATACCGTTGGCCCTTCTACTCGGTGGCCATTGACAAGCCGACGACCGAGGAAAAGCTCCGCGAGGGCCTGCGTACGGGTCCGCTCGGGCGGTGTGCGTTCCGTTGTCAGGTCGACATGGTCGACCATCAGCTTGTGCAGATGCAATTCGCCAACGGTGTCAAGGCCTCGTTGCAGATGGTCTGTGCGCAGACCGAGGGCAGGCGTGTCGTTTTTTACGGCTCGCACGGGGAAATTGTTTTTGACGAGCGCACCAATACGATCGACGTGTTGCCGTACGGCGGGGAGTCCTATCGGATCGACGTCAAGACGCTCGGCTTTGAGGATCAGAGTCATGGCGGCGGCGACATCGTGCTCGTCGACGAGATGTACGACTATCTGGCGGGAACGACGGAGGGCGTTACGCCTCTTTCCGAGTCGATTGAGCCTCACCTGATGGGGATTGCCGCCGAGGAATCGCGCAAGCGCGGTGGAGAACTGATTTTCGTGCATCAATAAGGAGAATATCATGAGTGACAACAAGATCCGAGCGGTTCTTTTGCAGTTGGGGTCAAACATTGACCGAAAAAAGGGCTACGACGGCCCACCCGTCAAGGACGAGGAGGACTGCATCTTTCGCGAGGAGATGTACTGTCAGAAAGAGGTGTGGACTCGTGTGACGAGCCTATTACCCAAGCTCGGCTTCAATACCCTTGTGATCGATCTTGCCGAGGGCGTGCGCCTCGATTCGCACCCCGAAATCGCGACGGAGGGCGCGTGGACGAAGGACGAGCTCCGTGCGGAGCTTTGCCGTCTGTGTTCGATCGGTCTCGACCCCGTGCCGAAGTTCAATTTCTCGCCCGGGCACAGCGCGTGGATGGGGGACTGGGCTTATCGCATCGGCACGCCCGAATTCGACGTGTTTTGCCGCGAGATCGTTGAGGAGACGATCGATCTCTTTGGCAAGCCTACCTTCTTTCACATTGGCGAGGAGGAGGAGTCCGCCGAGGTTCAGCACAATTATATCTCGATTACGCGATGCCCGAAGAAGAAGGCCGAGGATATTCGATTTTTGTTCGACGTCATCATGAAAAAGGGCGTGCGTCCTGCTGCGTGGATGGATCCCGATGTGTTCGAAGCACTTGAGGGTAACGTTCCGAAGGAGGTGCTGTTCTTTACGTGGGATTACGGCTCGCATCGCGACGTCGAGACGCTGGCGGAGACGAAGCCGTATATTCAGATGATCCACCGTTACGCCACGCTCGGCTACGACGTCGTACCGACGGTGTCCACGTGGAGCTGGCATCTGAACGCGAAGGAGGTCATGAAGGCCTGCCGCAAGCACGTACCGGACGAGCGCATCTTCGGCTTTACAACGGCCTCGTGGATGCTCGTTCGCGAGAATAAATTTTTCGATCTTGTCAACGATGCCTACACCTTTTATACGGCCTACCGCGACGTATACGGTATACTTCCCGAAACCGATCGTAAGCCGTGGGAAATCATTCATGAATCAATCATTAAAAAACATATAGGGAGGACTATGCTATGAGTGACACCAAAATCAGAGCAGCCCTGTTGCATCTGGGCTCGAACATGTGGAGAAAAAAGGGCTTCGACGGCCCGCCCGTCAAGGACGTCGAGGACTTTGTTTACCGTGACGAGATGTTCTGCCAGAAGCACGTCTGGATCAAGGTAACGAACATTCTTGCCAAGCTGGAATTTAACACGCTTGTGATCGACATCGGCGAGGGCGTGCGCCTCGATTCTCATCCCGAGATCGCAACGAAGGGTGCGTGGACGAAGGACGAGCTCCGCGAGGAGCTGGCGCGCCTGCGCTCGATCGGTCTGGATCCGATTCCGAAGTTTAATTTCTCGCCCGGACACAGCGCGTGGATGGGCGACTGGGCTTACCGCTTCGGCACGCCGGAGTTTGATGTGTTCTGCAAGGATATCATCGAGGAGACCATCGAGCTGTTCGGCGGTCACCCCACCTTCTTCCACATCGGACAGGAGGAGGAGAATCCGACGGTGCAGAACAACTATATTTCCATCGCGCGTTGCCCGAAGAAGAAGGAGCAGGATATCCGCTTCCTGTTTGATATCATCATGAAGCACGGCGTGCGTCCCGCCGCATGGATGGACCCCGACGTGTTTGAAACGCTCCGCGGCGACGTGCCGAAGGAGGTTCTGTTCTTCACGTGGAACTACGGCGCTCACCGTGATGTGCCTACGATCGATGAGGCAAGTGATTATATCAAGCTGATCCACAAGTATGCGTCGCTCGGCTACGACGTCATTCCCACGACCTCGAGATGGAATTGGCATCTGAACGCGAAGGAGGTCATGAAGGCTTGCAAGAAGCACGTGGATGACGAGCACATCGCAGGCTATATGACGGCCTCGTGGATGCTGACCCGCGAGAACAAATTTTTCGCACTCGTCAACGATGCGTATACCTTTTATACCGCCTACCGCGACGTGTATGGCACGCTTCCCGAGACCGACCGTAAGCCTTGGGAATTGATTGACTGAGAATAATTATTCTCAGTCAATCAACTATGATCGCCTACGGCGAAGTTTAGAGTTATGATACGCTTCGCGTAGTTATGATGTGCCTTTGGCACAGTTGAACGAAACATGGCGATCATATCATAGCGTTTGCGAAGCAAACTCATAACGCCGACAAGGTCGGCTTATAACTCTAAACTGAAAATGATGCAAAGAGATCATAATACAAAGCATGTAATACGAATGTAAGCGACTGAGATAAAAAAATTAAAAAATATAGGAGGACTGTGCTATGACCGATAACAAGATCAGAGGTGCTTTGCTGCACCTTGGCTCGAATATGTGGAGAAAAAAGGGCTTTGACGGCCCGCCCGTGAAGGATATCGAGGATTTCGTCTACCGCGAGGAGATGTTCTGTCAGAAGGAGGTCTGGGTTCGCGTAACGAACATGATGGCAAAGCTCGATTTCAATACGGTTGTGATCGATATCGGAGAGGGCGTACGCCTTGACTCTCACCCCGAGATCGCGACGAAGGGCGCGTGGACGAAGGACGAGCTACGCGAGGAGCTGGCGCGCCTGCGCTCGATCGGTCTCGATCCGATTCCGAAGTTCAACTTCTCTCCCGGACACAGCGCGTGGATGGGTGATTGGGCCTACCGCTTCGGAACGCCCGAGTTTGACGTGTTCTGCAAGGATATCGTCGAGGAGACCATCGATCTCTTTGATAAGCCCACCTTCTTCCACATCGGTGAAGAGGAAGAGGATGCCAAGGTACAGCGCAACTATATTGCGATTCAGCGATGCCCGAAGAAAAAGGCCCGGGATCTTCGTTTCCTATTCGACGTCATCATGAAGAAGGGCGTGCGCCCGGCGATGTGGATGGATCTCGAAAACTTTGAGACGCTCGGCCGTGACGTGCCGAAGGAGGTCATCTTCTTTACGTGGGACTACGGCACACACCGCGACGTCGAGACGCTGGAGGAGTGCAAGCCCTATATTCAACTCATTCACAAGTATGTCTCTCTCGGCTACGACGTCATCGCCACGCCCTCGACGTGGAGCTGGCACCTGAATACGAAGGAGACCATGAAGGCCTGCAAAAAGCATGTACCCCACGAGCATCTGCTCGGCTATATTACGGCCTCGTGGATGCTGACGCGTGAGAATAAGTACTTCGCGCTCGTCAACGACCTGTACACCTTCTATACCGCGTACCGTGACGTGTACGGCACGCTTTCCGAGACCGACCGCAAGCCTTGGGAGATCATTCATTAAATGATAGCAAACAAGCTCCGCATTCTAAAGAATGCGGAGCTTGTTTGTGAAGGGGCGATAAAAAAGATATTTTCTCATTTTTATATTTAGAGTTGAACTGACGTGAATTGTATT
>CAYULZ010000077.1:0-7593 GCA_964445865.1 uncultured Lachnospiraceae bacterium
GCACGCTACAACATGGGCAACTCGCTGATGGTTGGCTGTGCGAAGATGGGCATGCATTTCGTGGCCTGCGCGCCGAAGAAGTATTTCCCCGACGCGGCTCTGGTCGAGACCTGCCGCGAGATCGCCGCCGAGACGGGCGCTGTGATCGAGTTCATTGAGGACGTGTCCGACGCCACGCGCGGCGCCGACGTGATCTATACCGACGTGTGGGTGTCGATGGGCGAGCCTGCAAGCGTCTGGAAGGAGCGCATCGACGATCTGCTTCCCTACCGCGTCACCAAGGCCGTGATGCAGAATGCGGGCGTTCAGTGCCGCTTTATGCACTGCCTGCCCGCCTTCCACGACCTCAAGACTACCGTCGGCAAGGAGATCTTTGACAAGTTCGGCCTTGACTGCATGGAGGTCTCCGACGAGGTGTTCGAGTCCGAGCAGTCCATCGTCTTCGATGAGGCCGAAAATCGCATGCACACCATCAAGGCTGTCATGGCCGCGACGCTGTGAGAGTAAATTGGGGTTGAATATTTTATGTGGGAACTTTTTGAAAAAAGTTCCCACACTTTTTTCGAGAAACTTTTCGAGAAAAGTTTCTCAAGAAAAACAAAGGGGCTTTTTTCAAAAAAGCCCCTCAATAAAAATTCATTCTTACTTTTTGATCGGCTTCTTCTTTTTCTTGACCGAAAAGCCGAACGAGCCGAGCTTCTTTCCGAGCGCAAAATACTCGCCGTGCGCGAAGGCGGCGAGGCCTGCGCGATCGAGGCAGAGTCGGCCGCGCTCGTCGACGAGCGACTCGTCTACGTCGATGGCGACTACGTCGGCAAGAAAGAGATCGTGCGTGCCGAGCGGAATGACGTCGGTCACGCGACACTCCAACGAAAGCGGACTCTCGGCGATCAGGGGTGCTGTCACCTCGGTCGCGCGTTCCTTATGCAGACCGCACCGCACAAATTTATCGACCTTCGCGCCCGTATGCACGCCGCAGAAATCGGCGCTTTTAACGAGCGAAGCGGTCGTTAGGTTGATCACGAATTCGCCGCGTTCGCGAATGATGGCGTACGAATGGCGCGAGGGGCGCACGGAGATCGAGACCTTCGGCGGGTGGGTATTGACGATGCCCGTCCACGCCACGGTAATGATGTTGGCCTTTTCCTCGGTACCACAGCTGACCATGCAGGCGGGCACGGGCGCAAGCAGAGCGCCGCCCTTCCAAGCGATCTTACTCATGTGACGGCTCTCCTTCCTTTCCGATCAAGGCCTTGACGGCCTCGGCAGCGGCCAAAAGACCCGCGACCGAGGGGACGAAGGCGATACTGCCGGGGGTATTTCTTTTCTCGGACGCGTCGGGCGCAAAAAGCGGGGTGCGCGGCAGCTCCTCGGAATAAATGACGGGCAGGTGAACGATGCCGTATGCCTTCAGCTCGCGGCGCATCACGCGCGCAAGCGGACAGGTCGAGGTCTTGGCAAGGTCGGTGATGCGGAGCGCCGTCGGGTCGAGCTTGTTGCCCGTGCCCATACAGCTGATCATCGGCACGCCTGCGGCCGTCGCACACCGCGCGATGGCGATCTTGCCCACGACGGTATCGATCGCGTCGATGACGTAGTCGTAGGACGAAAAGTCAAAGTCGGACGCGTTGTCGGGCAGAAAGAGCTCGGCGCGCTCCTCGATGTCGAGCACAGGATTGATCGTCCGCAGGCGTGCGGCGGTCACGGCAACCTTCGAGAGGCCGACCGTCTCGTCGGTCGCGCAGAGCTGGCGGTTGATGTTGCTGACCGAGACCGTGTCGTGGTCGACAAGCACAAGGCGGCCGACACCCGATCGCGCCAGCGCCTCCGCCGCGTAGCTTCCTACGCCGCCGAGACCGAACAACGCCACACGCTTCGTGGCCAACCGTGCAACGGCCTCCTCGCCGATCAGCATCGCTTCCCGTTCAAATCTTGGGTTCATATTGTCTCCTAATACGATTAAATTTTGTAACGATTTTGTGAGAAGCTTTTAAAAAAAGCCTCCCGCAACAACCGCAACACCGTCTGTCTTATTTCTTCTTTGCTCTCTTTTTCTTCCTTATCCCGCGGACAAGGAACACCGTTCCCGTGATGAGGCCACCAAGGATCAGAACCGCGGGCAGGCCGATTTGCCAGAGCACGGTACCCATGGCCCATGCGGTGCCGTCGCTGTTCGTCTGCGGCATCTCCTCGATAGAAACCGAATAGAACTTCGCGGTATAGGTCACGTCGCCCGTCACCGTTCCGATCGGCGACGACCAACCGATAAAGGTATGGCGGTAGCCGCCCTCCTCAAAGTCGGTCTCGATCTCGGGCACGATCACCGTATCTCCCAGCACGTACTGTACCTCGCTCACGGTCACGCCGCGCGAAATAAAGGTTACGGTATAGGTCTTGGGCACAAAGGACACGGTCAGCGTGGCGGGATAAGCGGGCATGGTAAAGTCGCCCAGCGACGAAAGCGTCACCGTCTCTCCGTTGAGATCGTTTGTCAGCGTGATCGACGAGAGCAGGTGGTTCGGCGCAGGATAGGTCGTCAGACTCGGCTTCTCGCCCACAAAATAGCGGCTCGCGTTGGCAAATAGCGTACCGCCCTCGCCCTTGAGCGTCAGCGCGTACTGATAGTCGGCGCGGTAGGTCTTATTCGCCGTCGCCGCGACAACGAGGGTATCACCCTCGAGAGAGGCGGGCGTCAGCAGCACGTTGCCGCTCGCATCGGTCGCCAGCACGCAGGGCGTTGCGCCCGCTACGGCAGTATAAGAAAGTGAAAGGTGCATGATGCCCGTCGAGGCGGTCAGCGCCCGTCCGTCGGCGTCGTAAAGGCCAATGCCGACACCGCCCGCCGTATCGCTCAGGCTTGCGACGTAGGCCGCGCCCTCGCTTTGCAGGGCGGCCACGGCAGTGGGATCAAGCGAGACAGACACCGACGGAAAATCGATCGTCACGCGTTTATTTTCGTTACGTGCCGTCGTGATCAGCGCTTCGACATCGGCGCGTGCGCCCGAGCCCGTCAGATGATATTCTCCGAGCGAGGGCACGAGCGTCAGCTCCTCATTCTCGCTCTCGGCGAGCACCGTGCGGCGATACTGCGCCTCGTAGGTCACGTCGGCCGTCACCGGGACAACCGTTTTTCCCCAGCCGATAAAATCGTAGCGTACACAGCCCTCGTAATAGACGGCGGGAATCGTGGGAGGCGTTGGCGTGCTCTGATAGGGCAGGCGGCGCGTCGTCGTGCCGTCCGTGGTGATCCACGTGACGGTATAGAGCCGTTCCGTCGTCAGCCATTGCGCGGTATAGGTCACGTTGCCCGTCACAGCGGTGGGGGTCGGCGACCAGCCCGCGAAGGTATAAACGGTATCGGGCGCGCTCCGCGCGGGGCTTTCGGGAAGGCTCGGCACCGTGCCGTAATCGTAATACGTAACGGTCGGCGCGAGGTCGTTTTCATGCAGCTTGACGGTGACCGCGTAGCGCTTCACCGTCTTGCGGTAGATCGCGTAGAAGGCAAGGTCGCTCTCGGGCATCGCGGGAATGGCGGGCAGGTCGTCGGGATCGGCCTCGGGCGAGGTTGCCCAGCCGGCAAAGGCGTAGGTATATTGCGCGTCGTCGTAGGTCGGTGTCGTCGAGGGGAGCGGGATCTCGTCGCCCACGAAAACCTCGGTCTTGACGTCGAGGAGCTCGCCGTCGACGTCGTAGAAGGTAACGAGGTAGCCGTCGCTGAAGGAGATGGGGCGCGTGAGCGTCTTCGTCAGCGTCAGCGTCTGCGCCTCCGTAACGTCGTCGCGCGCGGTGAGCGTGCCTGCCTTCAAGGCGGCGACCACCGGGGCCGCGCGATCGGCAAAGGCGTACAGAGCAAGCTCGGCCGCGGTCGCCTCAGGCGTTTCGGGCACGGGCGTGGGCGCCTCGCCCGGCTCCTCGACGGGCGTTGGTTCGGTCGGCTCGGACACGGTCTGGGGCGGCACGGGGCGCTCGACGGGTGTCGGCTCGACGGGGGCGGTGGGCAGCTCGACGGGCTCGACCACGGGCAACCACGTAAGGTCGTCGGGGCAGGCGTCGTTGTTATCGGTCAGAATGAGATTCTGCTCGAGCAGGTCGGAAAAATAATAGGTATGCTTTTTGCCGTTTTCGGCATAGAAATGGAAGGTACCGTCGGCCGTCTCGGCGTCGTCCAACACCTGACAGATCAGGTAAATATGCGCCAACACGTTTTTGACGCGCCATTTTTTATAGGTCAACATCTCACCCGTGTATTCGAGCTCCATCTTCGCGCAGATATGATTGAAGATCATACCCGTCATGATCTCGCGCATGTTGTCGTACAGGTAATTGAACAGGTACGCGATCTCGTGATAATGCTCTTTATAATAAGCAAAGGCGGCCTCCTCGGAGGTCTCGCGTGCCTCGGCGTATGCACGAAGCATTTCGTTGAGCTCGTCCGAGGTCGTGCGCAGATGGGTGAGTGTATCGTTCGACACGCCGTAGATCTTGACGAGCTCGTCGCGGTAGCGCTCGAACATGGTGACAAGCTCGAAATTCTGCAAAGCTTGAAAGAGCGTGCCCGTTTTATGCGAGGTCGGGCGCTCGAACAGGCTCTCCATGGCGTACATCGACGCGCGAATGCGGTTGAGGTTGGTCAGGTATTCGTGATAGTCCTCCATGATCGCGCTGTTTTCGCGATACACGCGCTCGTATTCGGCTCTCGCGGTGGCGTAGGTAAGCATGTCCTTCTCGTACTGCTCGTACGCGGTGTACTGCTTATCATATTCGGCCTTTTTGACGACGTAGGCGTCGTATTTAGCCTTTTCGGTCTCGTATTCCTCACGGGCGGCGCGGTAGAGCTCGTAAGCGGTCTTGGCGTCCTCGTAGTCGGCCAGCGCCTCCTCGTAAGCGACGTAGGCCGCGCGTGCGGCGGTATATTCGGCCGTGGTGGGCAGATCACGAGCGGCCATCGCATCGGTATAGGCAAAGTTGGCGAGCGCGTTGACGACCGACGCGGGAATCGAAAGGCGGCTGGTATAGACGATGCCCAGCCGATCACCCGTTTGCTCGTCGACAGCAACCGTCGCCTCGTAGTTCTCGCCGTTTTGCGTCAAGGGCGTCTCTTGCTCGTTGTAAGCGACAGCCGTGGGCACCCATGTGACCGTCGTGCCGTTCTCGGCAGTGTAGGCATATGCCTTCGCCGTCACGCGCGCCTCGCTCGTGCTCGAGCGCACCGACACGCGGTCGGCGGGAATGCGATCGTAATATTCGAGAATGCGATCACAGTAGCGGTCAAGATAGGCGATCTCGGCGTCCGTGAGCGTCTCTCCCACGAGCAGCGCGAGCAGGTGCGACGGCGATAGCGTCACCGTCGCCGTAACAGCCGTGCCGTCCTGCTTGCCGAATGCCAATGCGTCTGCATCGCTTGTGGCCGACACCGTTATCGGAATGGCCGACGCAAGCATCACCGCCGCCAACAAAAGAGATAGAATTTTCGTTTTTATGTTCATAAGGTTCTCCTTATAAAAATTCTTATGGAATGTCCTCGCGCTTTTTGTGGGAGCGTTCTCCCAAAAGATCCCACTGCATCAAAAGCCTTCAAACGCCGAACGGCGAGAAAAAATCGCCTCGTAACGGATCGTCGTGGGGGCCGACCCCTACCATGGCTGTGTAGTATCGTTTCGTTACAACCTCACAGGGGCGACGTTTCGTCGCCCGCCATGCGGAAAATTGTTACCTATATTGTAAAATATGAAAGAAGATCTGTCAACAGAAATTTGTAAACTCTTTGGAAAGCTTTCCGATTTTCCCGCACAATACGCCAAAATACGCCCCGAATCGCCCCAAAAATCAAGAGTTTGCTACTTTTCTATTGACAAAATTCTCCTTCTGTGGTATCATTATCCTGTATGGGTTTGTCCGCTTCATCAAATATTGCCAATATGGCGACCTTGTAATGAACGGCTCGCTTCCGTACAAAATAATAATACCGCAAAAAAACGGTTCGCCGTCGGCGGCCGCAGAAAGGTAAGGATTTTTGTCATGACATTCATCGAATCTCAAAATGAGCGCGAGGCAAGAGAAAATATCCTGCGTCAGGTCAAGGCGTATTGCGAAACCTATCACAGAAAAGCACCCTACAAGGAGGGCGATCGCATTCCCTACGCCTCTCGCGTTTACGACAGCGAGGAAATGTGTAATCTCGTGGACAGCTCTCTCGAATTCTGGCTGACCTCGGGTCGCTATACCGATGAGTTTGAAAAGAAATTTGGCGAGTACCTCGGTGTCAAGCACGTAAGCTTGGTCAACTCGGGCTCCTCCGCCAACCTGCTCGCCTTCATAGCGCTGACCTCTCCCCTGCTCGGTGACCGCGCCGTCAAGCGCGGCGACGAGGTCATCACCGTGGCCGCAGGCTTCCCCACGACCGTCACGCCCTACATTCAGTACGGCGCGATCCCCGTGTTCGTGGACGTCACCATTCCCCAATACAACATCGACGTGACCAAGCTCGAGGCGGCGCTCTCTGACAAGACGCGTGCCGTCATGATCGCGCACACGCTCGGTAACCCCTTCGATCTCGCGGCCGTCAAGGCCTTCTGCGACAAGCACAAGCTGTGGCTCGTCGAGGACAACTGCGACGCGCTCGGCTCGGAGTACACGATCGACGGCGTCACGCACAAGACGGGTACGGTCGGCGATCTCGGCACGAGCAGCTTCTATCCGCCTCACCACATGACCATGGGCGAGGGCGGTGCCGTTTACACCAACAATCCTCTGCTCGCGAAGATCGTTCGCTCGATCCGCGACTGGGGTAGAGACTGCGTCTGCCCTGCGGGCGTGGACAATTTCTGTAAGCATCGCTTCGACCGTCAATACGGCGAGCTTCCCTTCGGCTACGACCACAAGTACGTGTACTCGCATTTCGGTTACAACCTCAAGGCGACTGACATGCAGGCAGCCGTCGGTTGCGCGCAGCTTAAGAAGTTCCCCTCGTTCGTCGAGCGTCGCCGTCACAACTTTGCCCGCCTCAAGGAAGCGCTTGCGCCCGTTGCGGACAAGCTGATTCTGCCCGTGGCTGCAGAGAACGCGAACCCCTCCTGGTTCGGCTTCCTGATCACCTGCCGCGAGGGCATCGATTGCGAAAAGGTCGTCGGCTACGTCGAGGATCACGGCGTGCAGACTCGCCGTCTGTTTGCGGGCAACCTCACGAAGCATCCCTGCTTTGACGAGATGCGCAAGAGTGGCGAGGGCTACCGCATCGTCGGTACGCTTGCAAACACCGACCGCATCATGATGGACACCTTCTGGGTCGGCGTATACCCCGGTATGACCGACGAGATGATCGACTACATGGCAAAGACCATCATCGCTGCTGTTAATCAGTAATGAGTGACTTTATGGAGCGCTTTTTCGTGGGAACTTTTTGAAAAAAGTTCCCACACCCTCAAAAACTTTCAAGCAAATTATTTTATACCGTGTGTTCCGTCCCTTTTCTACGGAACGTACCGTCCCCGCAATTGGGCCCCAACTCCCAACTGCGGGGCGTTTTGTTTTTATATGTCATCCTGAGCGAAGCGAAGTTTCGGAGAGAGGAGCGCAAGCGAGTCGAGACGAAAC
>CAYULZ010000078.1:0-7466 GCA_964445865.1 uncultured Lachnospiraceae bacterium
CATCTAAATCGCTTTGTCAATACCTTTTTTAAAGTTTTTTTAAAAATTTTTGACTCGGTTTTCGGATGCTCGCCGCCCTCTCTTGAGTGCGGCTCGATTATTTTACCACCTTTCTTTTCCTTTGTCAAGGGGGTTTTTGGAATTTTGTGAAAATCGCATGAAAATTTTGCGCGCGAGAAACACTATTTGTAAACATGCGGAGGTTTCTATGATTACCATACTGTTTCGCACGCTGATTATTTATCTGATTCTGAACATTGCCATGCGTTTGATGGGAAAGCGGCAGATCGGCGAGCTCGAAATCACGGATTTTGTGACAACGCTCCTCATTTCGGAGATCGCTTCGTTGCCCATCACCGATAACAGCATTCCCCTCTCTCACGCTTTTATTCCTATCGTTACCTTAATTTTCCTTGAGGTCACGTCCTCTTTGCTCATTGTTTGCATTCCGCGTCTGAAAAATCTGCTGACTACCCGTCCAACGACGCTGATCCGCAACGGGAAATTCTGTCAGAAGGCCATGCGGCAGGCGCGCATCTCGCTGGACGAGCTCATCAGCGAGCTACGCCAAAAGGACATCAGTGATCTGTCCGAGGTCTCCTATGCCATTCTCGAGCAGAGCGGCAAAATCTCGGTCATCACAAAGGCGAAGCACCGACAGCCAACGATCGAGCAGCTCGGTCTTACGGCCGAGGAGAACGGCATTTACCACATCGTCATCGATCAAGGTGTCATCAACCGCCATAGCCTTTGTCAGATGCAGCTCGGTGAGGACAGCATTCACCGCATACTCAAGGAACGCGGACTTGAGAAAAAGGAGGTCTTTTTAATGATGATGAACGACGCGGGCGAGGTCACCGTGATCCGAAAGGGAGAGGAGTCGTGAAGGCTTGGATCGTTTCGGTTTGTCTTTTTTTGCTCTTGATCGGTGCAATCGTCATCAATGCAATCTACGTCAATCGCGTAGCGGCGCATATCGTGGATACGGCGAGCACCCTGTGTCTTGAGAATCCCGATGTGCAAGCTCGGATTGTTTCGCTGGAGAGCTACTGGAATCGCCACCGACCGTACGTCGCGCTCAGCATCGGTTATCGCGAGCTCGATCATCTGTGTGAGATCCTGATTTCTCTCCGCGCGTCTTACGACACGCAAAACACCTCAGATTTTGAGCTCTACCGTCAACTGACCATTGATGCGGCAACCGAGCTCGCGCGATTGGAGCAATTTTCTGTCGAAAATCTGTTTTAAGCGTCGAAAATGTATTGACAAACGGCCGCCGCTGCCCTTATAATATATGGTAAGAAGATTTTACAGAAACGGAGACCGACATCTTGAGCCAATTGCCAAGCACCTACACGACCGTGCGGGAGCGCGCCACGGCAGAGTTTGAAGAAAAACGCTCGATCTTTATCGGGCACGCCATGCACGTAACCAACGAGGAGGAGGCAAACGCCTTCATCAAGGAAATCAAAAAGGAGCACCGCGACGCGACACATAACGTCTTTGCCTATATTCTGGGCGACGGTACGGTCGCGCGCTATTCGGACGACGGCGAACCGCAGGGTACGGCGGGCATGCCCGCCCTCGAGGCCATTCGCAAAAACGGTGTGACCGACGTTTGCGTCGTTGTGACGCGCTATTTCGGCGGCACGCTGCTCGGCGCGGGCG
The DNA here is from genome assembly GCA_964445865.1 of uncultured Lachnospiraceae bacterium. GTDB lineage: Bacteria > Bacillota > Clostridia > Oscillospirales > CAG-272 > HGM12713. Next base: position 1,669 of record CAYULZ010000078.1, read on the forward strand.
GCCTGATCCGCGCCTATTCGCACGGTGCGACGATCGCCCTTGAGGCCGCGGGAATCATTACCTATGAACCCTACGACGAGATCTCTCTGTCGTGCGGCTACTCGGAATATCAAAAGTACGCGGCGCTTCTGGCGGGCGCGGGCGTGATCATCGACGGCGTGGAATATGCAGCTGACGTGACCGTTCGCTTCGCTGTACGGCGCACGGCATCCGAGGCCGTGCAAAGGAGCATCATCGAAACGGGCTTCGGCAAGGACCGTCCCGTTATCACGGGGGAACGCTTTGATTACCGATAAGCGCCTGTCCCTGCTCGCGCTCTTGCTTCTTCTTTGTCTTCTTTTCTGTTCCTGTCAAACCGATACCGCGGGGCTTGCCTCTCTCCATTCGCTGGGAAGTGGCGAAAGCGGTGAGACTGCCACGCCTGCGGCCGAATACGATTACGTGATCCTTCCAACCGCGGCAGATGAGACGCTGGTCGCACGCGCGCAGGTGCTGACCGCCGCACTCTCGGCACAGACGGGGATTCCCGCCTCGCTTTTCTTTGACGACGAGGTACTTCCCCATCGCGAAAATCTCCGCCTTATTCTACTCGGCAACACGACGCATGCGCTGTCGCAAAAGCATCTGCATGATCTGCGCCGCGACGATTACGTATGCGTGACCGATGAGAGCGCGCTCCTTCTCGGCGGCAAAAGCGACGCGGCGACGGTCGCCGCCATCGACCGCTTTACCGAGCAGCTTCTTCCCTACGCCGACGCCGAAATCCTCGTCAATCAGGATCAGCATTTTCTCGTTCGTGCCACGTACGACATCACGTCGGTCACACTCAACGGCTTTTCGCTCGGCGATTACCGCATCGTCTATCCAAAGAAATCTGAAAACGGCGAAAAAGCCGTGGCCGTTGCCCTGCGCGAGGCCATCGCCGATCGATGCGGCTTTTATCTCGACATTCTTTCCGACCATCTTGTCACTGAACAAACACGTGTGATCGCCGTCGGCGCATGCTTTGACCCGGAAACATCGACCGAGCCGCAGATCCTTGCCAGTGGGGCATGTATCACGCTTTGCGGCAACTCGGAATACGCGCTTGCCACCGCCGCGGAGGCTCTTTGCGAGCACTTGCTCCCGAACGACGCGCCCGAGTCCGTCCAAGCAATGTGGCGTGAGCCGATCCCCGTATCCGTGCCTTCTCCCTCCCTTTCCGTGCTTGCGGGATTGCTCGTAGAAAACAATCTCGAGGCCGCCTTGACAAAAATAGCCGAGATCTCGGCAAATGCAAGAAACGCCGCAGCCGCGCTCATGCCCTTTGGCCGCGTCAATCAAAATGTCTTTCCCTATCTGCAAGCCAATCTTTCCGCCTACGCCGATCTTTCGCTGGCGCAAGCTGACGATGAGGTGCTCCCCTTCTTTTATCGTGAGGACAAGCTGACGCTTCTCGAGCGCCAACCGCTAAAAAATGGCCAGATGCTTCGCTTTTCGATCAAGGAAAGCGACGTCTGCTTCCGCGTTTACCACGGATACGGCGACGACGAGATTGCTATGAATGTATTTCTTGATGCCGCCGCACAAGGAGTTTCCGAGAGCGAAGCAACACTTGTTTTTCTGGCGACGCCCTCATCCGTACCGATTGCCGAGGTAAGCAAACGTCCGTTCCGCACGCCGCTTGCGACCGAACGAGCAACCGAGCGCATACAATTGCTCGTGCATCTGCCTGCGTCTCTTGCCTCTACGACCATCACGTCGCCGACGGCCGTTCATACACCGTATCTATTTTATCTGACCCATTCGTTCTTAAGAAAATAAAGCATAAGAAGAAAAGCACTTGAACTCCACTGACATAATCAATGATGAAACGTTTTCGAGGGAACGTTTCTCAAAAAGTTCCCTCGAAAATAACGAACATACCAACAGCCCCTGCCAATATGGCAGGGGCTGTTGGTATTCGCTTATTCGTCGTCGGTACCACCGAGGTTGCCCTCGGAGATACGGCGCATGTATTCGTCCATACTGATCAACACCTGGCGCGGCTTATTGCCGTCGGGGCGGCTGACGTAGCCTAGCTGCTCCATCGTGTCGATGATCTTGGCGGCACGACCGTAGCCCACACCGAGACGGCGCTGCATGAGCGAGGTGGAGATCTTGCCCGACTCGATAGCGAGCTTGACGGCCTCGCGGAACTTGCTGTCGCCGCCTTCGACGTTGTCGTCCATGATCATGTCGCCACTGGCGGCTCCGCCCTTCTTCATGCCGCACTTGGCGGCTTCCTCTTCGATGCGGTTGATAAAATCGTTGTTGTACTTCGCACGCGCATTATTTTCTTTGATGAAGCTCACGATCTTTTCGACCTCGGCCTCACTAACGAAGGAGCCTTGAACACGCATGGGCTTGGCCGATCCAACGGGAGCAAAGAGCATATCACCGCGTCCGATCAGCTTCTCGGCGCCCGCGATATCGATGATGGTACGCGAGTCAACCTGCGAGGCGACCGTGCATGCGATACGGGAGGGGATGTTAGCCTTGATCAGACCGGTGATGACGTCAACCGACGGACGCTGCGTACCGATGATGATGTGAATACCTGCGGCACGCGCCTTCTGTGCCAGACGGCAGATCGAAGTCTCGACCTCGTCCTTGGCCGTCATCATCAGATCCGCCAGCTCGTCGATGATGATAACCATCTGCGGCATGTATTCCTTCTCGGGATCATTTTCGGTCACGGCGTTGTAGGTAGCGATGTCACGCACGCCGACCTCCTCGATCAGCTCGAAGCGGCGCTCCATCTCCGCAACGGCAGAAGCCAGCGCGCCTGCGGCCTTCTTCGGGTCGCTGATGATCGGTGCATACAGGTGCGGAATGTCCTTGTAAATGTTAAACTCAACCTTCTTCGGGTCGATGAGGATCAGCTTGACCTCCTCGGGCTTGGCCTTGTAAAGCAGGCTGACGATCACGCTGTTGATGCAGACCGATTTACCCATACCCGTTGCACCCGCGATCAGCAGGTGAGGCATTTTTGCGATATCAAAGTAGATGGGATTGCCGCCGACGTCCATACCGAGCGACGAGGTCAGGCGGCTCTTGGCCTCGCGGAATTTCGAGTTGTCAATCAGATCGCGCAGATAGACCGTCGCACGGTTACGGTTCGGCACCTCAATGCCCACGGCAGGCTTGTTCGGAATCGGCGCCTCAATACGCACACCCGACGTAGCAAGGCTGAGCGCAATATCGTCCACCAGATTGGCAATCGAGCGCACCTTAACGCCTGCACTCGGCTTGAGCTCATAGCGCGTAATGGTCGGACCGCGCGAATAGGTGATCTCTTGAACGCCGACCTTGAAATTTCGCAGAGTCTCCACCAACCGGCGCGCATTGGTCTGCAGTTCCTCGGTGTAGTCGGTCTCGGCCTGCTCGCGGTTCATCTCCAAAAGGTCGATCGGCGGGAAAACATAAGGCATTACGGGTTCCTCGATCTCCTCGACCTTCCCCTCCTCGGGAACGATGGCAGCCATGTCGGAGAGAAGTTCCTCGTTTTCAATGCGATTCATTGCAAGCGGCGCTTCCTCGGCCGTGGGGGCAGAGGTAGTGGCTTCTGTGGTCGATTTCAGACCCGCGTTGCGGATAAAATCGTCCAGAGGGGTATATTCCGTCCCCTCAAAGCTCTCGTCTCCGCCAAAGTCGCGATTCTCGTCCTCCGCGGAATAGAGCGGCTTCTGCTCGGGCTCGGCCGCGGCCGAATCCTTCGGCGATGGCTTGAGCCCGTATGCGTCCTCGGCAGGGCCAATGTAAGGCTCAGGGGGAACGTGCTCGGGCATCGGCTCCTCCTCGGCGGCCTCGTCGGAGAAATCGGCGATCTCATCGGCCGACATCGAGCGGCCGCGCTTATCCGACAGCGTTGCATCTCTGTGCGCGGCGGCCGCGGCCATACGCGCGGCGTGCTTTTTTTCCTCACGGGCACGGGCGGCCTCCTCCTCGGCCAGCTCGGCCTCGAGCATTTCCTTTTCCTCTCGGCGCGCGTGGCGGCCTTCTTCGAGCTTCGAAATAATATAGTCGGGCGTCAGGCCGATCATAAACACGCCAACGACCACAAGCGCAACGATCAGAAGGATCATGGAGATCACCTGCTTGAAGCCCAGCACCATCAGCGTGCCGAGGAAGCTTCCGAGCAGACCACCCCCAAGCAGATCCTCTGCGCCGTCCGTCCACATATCCCCGATGTCTCCAAGCTCGTAGCCCTGATTGGCAATCACGGCCACCATGATCGAAAGGATCAGCACCACCAAAAAGGACATCACGGTTTGCACGGTCAAGCGACGGCGTGCTTTGGCGTACTCCGCGAAGCGATCGCCGTCGGAATCACTGTCCTCGGGCTTCCAGCGGATATGAAAAATGATATACAGAACACCCACGTAGCCGATCACGGCGGGGAGCAGGAAGGACGTCCCTCCCAACAGTCCGCAGAAGAACCACTGTATACCGTAGCCGATCACGCCCGCACCGTCGTCCATGCCGAGCAGCTGAACCGTAACAAAGCAGATGGCCAGAATCAGCGCAAAAACCACCAAAAGGTAGGGCAGTATGCTCGAAAACGCACTGCGTTTGGCGGACTCGTTACGCTTCGCGGGCACCGAACGCTGTCCGTTATCTGCCGTTTTGCGGCCTGCTGATACATTTCCTTTCTTATTGGACTGGCCGCCCGAGGACGGACGGGTGGATTTTCCCGATTTTTTTGCCATGAAATTGACACCTCCGAATGGTATATTCCGCCACGGCTTGGGAAAACTTTGGATAAGACCCTTCGCAGCTCCCAAAGCGCGGCGAGCAGAACATAATATTACATGTTACATTATAACATAAAAGAAAAAAACTTGCAAGCAATTTTCAACATTTTCGGCAAAGGAGGCAAAAAATGAGCAAGCTCCGTTTGGGCAGAGCACGTATCAGCGGCCGTGTGCCTCTTCTCCTACTGTTTGGGTTTCTGGCGGGCACGGTCAACGGCCTGCTCGGTGCGGGCGGTGGAATCCTGATCGTCTACGCCATGGCCTACGCCCTGCGTGGCGTGCCGTCGGATGCCCGCGATCTCTACGCAAACGCTCTTTGCGTCATGCTTCCGATCTCGGCGCTCTCCTGCGTGCGCTACGCCATGGCCGGCAATCTCGCGGTCGAGGGCTTTTCCCGTTACGCCTTCCCCGCCCTGCTCGGCGGCCTTGCGGGCGGCTTTCTGCTTGGACGGCTTAAGGTTGGCGCACTCAAAAAGCTCTTTGCCGCACTCGTGATCTATTCGGGCATCGTGCTCATCATCCGTTAGGAGGCACTATGTTTCTTTCACTGGTTATCCCTTTTGCCGTGGCCGTGCTCTCGGGACTCGGCGTCGGAGGCGGCGGACTGTTCGTGATCTATCTCGCCCTTTTTACCGAAACATCACAGCTTCCGGCGCAAGGACTCAATCTTTTATTTTTCCTTTTTTCCTCCTCGGCGTCGCTGACCGTGCACGTAACACAGCGAACGCTCTATCCTGTGCTGATCGCTCTGCTCGCCGCATCGGGACTTGGCGGTGCTCTCCTCGGCAGCTTCCTCGCCGAGCACCTGAATGCCGCGCTTCTGCGAAAAATCTTTGGCATCATGCTCGTCATCACGGGCATTTTTACGCTCAAGAAAAACGGGTAGGTATACGATTCGTTTTGCGGGCGATTCATGAATCGCCTCTACGGGGTAAAACGCAGCCACACAGCCATGGTAGGGGTCGGAACCCTCGACGACCCGCAAAACAAACGTATATACACCGCCAAACGGCGAGAAAAAAC